>CAYUBC010000683.1:0-1980 GCA_964442885.1 uncultured bacterium
CCATCGGAGTTGTAGATGCGCATGGTGTAGTCGCTGGCATTCTGCCCTGGTAAGGCAAAAATCACCCCATCGGCCCCAAGGCCAAAGTGGCGATCGCACCACCTCACCGCCACCTCCGGGCTAATCATCGGTTCTGGCTGCTGGCGATTGTCTACCAGAATGAAGTCGTTGCCCAACCCGTGATACTTGCTAAACTCCATCGTCCCTACCCGCTGCAAGACTAAGCCCCATTATCAACGCGAATGGGGACAAATCAGTTACCAGACCTCCGAGGTTTTGAAAAACCTCGGAGGTCTTTGGGCAGGTTAAGGGAATGTTGCATCCAGCCATCACTCTACACTTTATGCCGCGTCGAGATCTCACCTTCCAGCCAGGGCATTACTACCATCTTTATAATCGCGGCAATGATCGTAATCTCATTTTTTATGACCAGGAAAACTACCTGCATTTTTTACGATTGATCCGCCGCCATTTAACTGAGCAAACGCTAGATGTGCTGGCCTATTGCTTGATGCCGAATCATTATCATCTATTGGTGCAGTGTAAAACCCAGGACGTGTCTGGAGCGATGATGCGGTTATCCGTGGCCTACACCAAGGCCATGAATCGCCGCTACAACCGGGTGGGAGCGTTATTTCAGGGCCAGTTTCAGTCGATCGCGGTGGATAGTGACAAGTATCTGTACCACCTGACCCGATACATCCACCTGAACCCGGTGAAAGCGGGGATAGTGGCTCATCCCAAGGATTGGGAGTTTTCCAGTTATCTGGACTATGCAGGGCGGCGAGCGGGCACCTTGCCGAAGCTGGAGGCCATACGGCAGCACTTGGCATCTGATGCCGCGTATCAGACGTTTTTGAAGCCTGATGACCAGCATCGACCGGCCATGACCCAAGATTTTGCAACGAACCTGAAAGCCTTCCTGTTGGATGAGTACTAAGCGGCTCCGTAGGTGGTGTAGGGACGTTTGTAAGGAGGCTGTAAGCCTAAGATAATATCTTCCCTGGGGACTCCCAGAGCCACCAAGTCTTCCGCAGGGTTTTGGTCAGTGAGGTTCTGCTGAAGCCAGATTTTGCCGTCTTTGATGTCGAAGTGAACGATGCAGCGGTAGACCCGGTGCAATCGTTGCCACCCCACGTTCATCCACTGGTAATGATCTCGCTCGGCATCAAAAATAAGCTGCACATCAATGCCGTCATCCACAACGTCATCATGGGCATATTGGCTAAGCAGGGCTTGAACATACTTTCGGTATTGGCTTACCTTATCCATTGCACAATTACCTCGCTGACTGGGTCATACACGATGGTCAGAACCTGATAGCGTTGTACCGCAGCTTGTGTAAACTCGTACTGAAAAAACGTGTCATACACATCAACTGGCACGGCCAAGTACAGATTTCGATCTGGTTCAACCGACTCTAGGGCAAGACGATAGCTGAGGAACTGACCCAATGCCGCATAAAAGTCTGTAATGGCAGAAGGATTCAGAAAACTTTTGATTTCGACGGCTATTTTTTCTCCTGCCCGCTCTGCGGCCAGCAGTCGCTCAGCACCCAGGTCTACCCGGAAGTTGACATTGCCAAATTTAAATCTGAGTGGGTCATCCGTGATCACCCACTGCTCTTTTTGAAGAGCCCGTTTCACAGCTTCATGGAAAATATCCTTGGCTGACACAAACTGGGCTCAACACTGCAATTTTATGATACTCACGAATGGCTTACTGTAAATGGGAATCCATCCAACAAAGCATGGGGGGTGCCCTAGGGCTAACTCTAGTTCAGGGGGGAGAAGGATCTGCATGGGTGATTTAAGAAGACCACTGCTCTTGCCTGTAATTCTAGCGCCTAGCCTTAGACCTCCGAGGTTTTGCAAAACCTCGGAGGTCTAAGGCAACAGAACTATGGGGGTGAGGTGGGATTGCTGCCTGTTACTTTGCTGGTTTGAGGCTGGAGCCTCGGATGGGCGTGGCCAGGCGAAG
>CAYUBC010000684.1:0-1970 GCA_964442885.1 uncultured bacterium
CAGGGTGAGGCCGGTGGCATTACCCAGCACATCGGTGCTTACCACGTGGATGTGGAGCACGCGGGTGACTCTCACCAGATCGTCTTCCTGGATACACCTGGTCACGAAGCCTTTACGGCCATGCGGGCACGGGGCACGCGGGTGACCGACATCGCCATTCTGGTAGTGGCGGCAGACGATGGTGTACGGCCTCAGACCATTGAGGCCATCAGCCACGCCAAGGCTGCCGAGGTACCCCTGATTGTGGCCATCAACAAAATCGACAAAGACACCGCCAACCCCGACCGGGTGAAGCAAGAACTGATGGAGCACAGCCTGGTGCCCGAAGAATGGGGCGGCGACACCATTATGGTGCCGGTCAGCGCCCTCTCTGGCGAAAATCTGGATGCCCTGCTGGAAATGATTGTGCTGGTGGCTGAGGTAGAAGATCTCCAGGCCAACCCCGACCGTCGTGCCCGTGGCACCGTCATTGAGGCTAACCTCGATAAAGCCCGTGGGCCTGTGGCTACCCTGCTGGTGCAAAACGGTACCCTTAAAGTGGGTGACTCCCTGGTGGCTGGCCCCGTGCTGGGCAAGGTTAGAGCCATGCTTGACGACCGTATGCATCGGGTTGAACGGGCGACGCCTTCCTTTGCGGTGGAGGTGCTGGGTCTTAACGACGTGCCCGCCGCTGGGGACGAGTTTGAGGTCTATCCCGACGAAAAAACTGCCCGTGCTGTGGCCGACAAGCGCATGTCTGAGCAGCGTCAGTCGCGCTTGCAGCAGGCCATGGCCTCCCGCCGGGTGACGCTGAACACGATTTCGGCCCAGGCCCAGGAAGGAGACCTGAAGGATCTTAACCTGCTACTCAAGGCCGATGTGCAGGGCTCCATCGAAGCCATTCTGGCCGCGCTACAGCAGTTGCCTCAGGACGAAGTGCAAATTCGAGTGCTATTGGCGGCCCCTGGGGAAATTAGTGAAACCGACGTTGACCTGGCGGCGGCTAGTGGAGCAGTGATTGTGGGCTTCAACACCACCCTGGCTCCCGGTGCCCGGCAGTCTGCCGACCGTCTCGGTGTCGATGTCCGCGACTATGAGGTCATCTACAACCTGTTGGATGATATCCAGGGCGCTATGGAAGGTCTACTAGAGCCTGAACTGGTGGAAGAACCCCTGGGACAGGTCGAGGTACGGGCGGTGTTCCCAGTGCGCAAGGGAGCCGTGGCCGGTTGCTATGTGCTGTCGGGCAAGGTTACCCGCAACTGCAACCTGCGGGTGGTGCGTGGCGGTGAGGTGGTTTACACCGGCAAGCTAGACTCCCTGAAGCGTATGAGGGAAGATGTTAAAGATGTCGCCGCTGGCTTTGAATGCGGTATTGGCATTGACAGCTTTAGCGACTGGAAGGAAAGCGATATTATCGACGCCTTCCGCATGGTTACGAAGCGCCGTACGTTAGCAATGGCTTAGGTCTATGGCTACCTTCCGCTACGACCCCTACCTGTGGGTTCACCTAGCTGGTTTGGCGACTGTGCCGCTCTGGTTGGCTATCTGTGGGTTGGGGCTGGCGGTGGGCTATCCGACCTGGCCAGGGGCAGAACAGGGGGTGATGGCGGTTCTAGGGGTTCTGCCAATATTACTCATGCAGGTTAGACGCCCCTTTTGTATTTTCAGCCTGCTGGTTTTGGCCCTCAAGCCAGCGGTGTTGACGGAGGATCAGCGTCGTCTGCTTACCCTGTTTCGCCAGGGATGGGTGCGTTGCGCCGCCCTGCTGGTGCCACTGCCTCTGGTCTGGGTGGTGCTGAAGCTGTATCCGGTTGCTGTAGTCGCCTCGGATATTACTCCCTTCGCCGAGTGGGGTCGGTTCGGGGGGCTGGCGATCGCGACTGGTAGCTTTTTTATGGCTAACCTCTTCTTGCAGGTGCCCATCAGCGTGCTTTTGGTCATGGCTACGTCAGAACAGCGTTTCCAGACCACGGTTCCCTACCCCACTG
>CAYUBC010000685.1:0-1956 GCA_964442885.1 uncultured bacterium
GGCACAGTGGATGCTGCCGCTGTTGGTCTCCGCTTGAATGAAATGTTGCTCGGTCAAGCCGCCCTCATGTCGGGACGTTTTACGCTGGCAGGAGCGACGGCTATGGGCCCAACCCAGCCCCGCAACGAAGATGCCTGCTGGCCAGAGGGCCTGACTATCACCCCAGCAGTGGATGGAGAACCCCAGGTAGGGTTAGTCTGCGATGGAGTAGGTGGCCATGAGGGGGGCGAAGTCGCCAGTCAACTGGCGGTGCAATCCCTAAAGCTGCAATTGCAAACCCTGCTGGCTGAGACCGAGAAAGAAGACCAACTGCTGCCGCCAGACGTGGTGATGCAACAGTTGGAAGCCGTGATTCGGATTGTCAACGAGTTGATTAATTTCCAGAACGACAATCAGGGCCGGGTCGGGCGGCAGCGCATGGGCACAACCCTGGTGATGGCCGCAGTCGTACCCCAACGGGTGCGCACGGAGGATGGCTGGCGACGCACCCAGGAAGTTTACCTGGCCCACGTGGGGGATAGCCGCGCCTACTGGATTACGCCCGACTACTGCCATCCGCTGACGGTGGATGACGACATTGCCGGGCGCGAGGTTAGCGCTGGGCGGCAAACCTGGCCCCTGACCCAGGAGCGCGCTGATGCCAGTGCCCTGACCCAGGCCCTTGGCACTCGCAGCGGCGACCATTTACGTCCCCACCTTCAGCGCCTAGTGCTGGATGAGCCCGGCATTTTGCTGCTGTGCTCCGATGGGCTGAGCGACTACTACCGCATTGAAGACGCCTGGGCTAACTACATTGGGCTGATTATTAAAGACATTGTCACCCTCGACTCGGCAGTAGCCTCGTGGATTGAACTGGCCAACCAGAAGAATGGCCACGATAACACTGCCGTAGTGCTAATGCAGCATAAACTATTCGCCCCGGCAGAGGCGTCCCCGGCGGATTTGACCGATGACCGTTTCTCGCCAGAGCCGCGAATTCCCGCTCAAGGAGCAAAGCTCTATGGTGAAGGCCCAGAACCTGATGCCGGGATGGCGGCTGCTCCCGTTGAGGCCAAACCACCCAGGGGGCTGCCTCTGTGGGTATTGGCCACCTCTGGGCTGATCTTGCTGGCAGCAGTGGCTGGTTGGTGGTTGATTACTCGCGCACCCTCAAATCCGCCCCCACAGTTGGATAACCCCACCGAAACACCGGCTGAAACGACCCCGGCCCCTTCAAACCAGTTGTGACTCCAAATTTAGGCATGAAAGCTTGGTCATGCATTCTAACTGAATTCCTATGGCCCTACGTATATCGGCACTAGCAGTAGCCACAGTGAGAAAACACCAGTACACCATGACAGAGGATGAAATTTTTCAACAGATTGCTGAAATAATTTCCAGCTAAACCTCGTCCAACTTGGGAACCGGAGTTTTGGGGGTGGATGCCCGAGCCATGTAAGCCCTGTCAGTCAAGGATTTTAGGTAATGCTGCAAAACTACAGATTTCAACCTGGATACGGTTTATACAGTTTTTCAATGTGTTGAATGTGCCGGAGCAATCAAAGGATGGCTTAAGGAAAACGGCGTTAGTGGAATCCATTGGCAGATTACAGCAGTTGGTAGAATTAAATTCATTGTTAGTAAGCGCTGGCAAGAAGGCCAAGAATCAATATAGCGGTTCCTGGACGGGTGAGGGACACCTCAACTTAGGAAGTCATTGAAATTAATAGGCTTGAGCAATTGACCTGTCCCTTATCCGAGTGAGAACCGCTATAGCACAAACTGGCATTCATCAAGGGATTGAAACCCTTGGCAAGGTTTTTGACAATCTTTCATTAACGGGATTGGAAAAAGAGGATTGGTTGACAGACTTTGACTGCGCTAGTGGGGAGTTTGATATTGTAGAACTTGAATCATTTTGATAATGTCAAATATGGTGGAGGCTCCCATGCTTAGTGGTGCAGAAAAGTTCTGAAA
>CAYUBC010000686.1:0-1952 GCA_964442885.1 uncultured bacterium
TAGCTTGCCCTGGGCAGGGATCGCTTCTTCCACCTTGGCCAGACAGGCCCAGCCAATGGTGGCAACGGTTACGCCGACAATGCTCCACACCACCGCCCGCGACCAGCGGGGCGACTGGCGCAGAATCACGGGCTTATCAAACTGCTCGGCCTCGCGGGAGGGCTGAGTCGAGAGTACAGTATCGCCATTGTCGTTAGGGTTGGCCCCCTGCCCAGGGGTAAAAGCTTGAATGCGAACCATAGTAATGTCCTGAAAGAGTTCCTAAGCGGGGTATGCGGACGATAGCGTGGTCAGTCAGTGGTCAGTCAGTGGTCAGTCAGTTGTTGGAGCAAAGCCAAAACTCAGGCCAGAGCAATGATACGGCCATCAGACCATACTCGACTGCTGCTGATAAAGGGTGTAGTAGCGGCCCTGGAGTTCCATCAGCTCGTCGTGGGTGCCTAGTTCCACCGCCGAGCCCTGATCCATCACCAGGATTTGGTCGGCCTGCTTAATGGTATTCAGCCGGTGGGTGATGAAGAACACCGTGCGCTCCTGGGCCCACTTGCTCAGGTTCATCGACACCTGGTGCTCGGTATCGTAATCCAGGGCGCTGGTGGCTTCGTCCAGAATCAGCACGCGGGGATTTTGCAGGATGGTGCGGGCGATGGCAATTCGCTGCCGCTGCCCCCCAGAGAGCGTCGAGCCTCGTTCGCCCACGCGGGTGTTGTAGCCCAGGGGCAAATCCATAATGAAGTCGTGGCAGCAGGCAATTTTAGCCGCTTCAATAATCACGCTGGGCTCGGCGTTGGGGTTGGTAAGGGAAATATTCTCCTGAATGGTGCCCTCAAACAGTAGGCTATCCTGAGGCACAATGCCAATTTGCCGCCGCAGCGAGTAGAGCTCGACTTTGCTGATGTCGTAGTTGTCAATCAAAATTCGGCCTGACTCTACCTCATAGAGGCGAGGCAGCAGCTTCATCAGAGTACTTTTACCCGACCCGCTCTGGCCCACAATGCCGATGAAAATCCCAGCCGGAAACTCCAGGTTGATGTTGATCAGCTGCATGGGGCCAGAGGGCGCAAAGCGAAAGGCCACATTCTCGTAGGTGACCTGCCCGGCAATCTCCGGCATGGGAATTTGGTTGGCATCGTCGGCATCGGTTTCCTGGGGATGGTCGATGATGTCCGACAACCGCTCCAACGATAGAGCGGTTTCCTGGAAATTCTGCCAGAGCTGAGCCAACCGCAAGATGGGCGCAGTCACGTAGCCTGAAATAATCCGAAAGGCAATTAGCTGACCCAGGGTGAGTTGCCCCTGAAGCACCAGATACGCCCCTACCCACAGCACCAGCAGGGCCGAGAGCTTGTTCAAAAAGTTGCTGGCCGAGTTGGCGGTGGTGGAGGTCAGCACGTTAACAAACCCAGCGCTGACGTATTCGGCATAGCGCTCCTGCCACTTCCAGCGGGTACGCAGCTCGATGTTTTGGGCCTTCACGGTTTGAATGCCGGATAGCGACTCCACCAGCAACGACTGGGTGGCGGCATTGCGCTCTGCCTTGACCCGGAGCTGCCGCCGCACAATGGGGGCAACCAGCATGGTTAGCCCCACAAACAGGGGAATCGTGGCCAGGGCCACCAGGGTGAGCAGCCAACTGTAAATGAACATCACCACGATGTACACCACCGAGAACACCGCATCCAACACGACGGTGAGGGCGGTGCCGGTCAGAAACTGACGGATGTTCTCCAGCTCGTTAATCCGGCTGGAGAGTTCCCCTACCGGGCGGCGGTCAAAGTAGCGCAGGGGCAACCGAAACAGGTGGTCGATGATCTCTGTACCCAGAGTCATGTCGATGCGGTTGGTGGTATCGACGAACAAGTAGGTGCGCAGACTACTCAGCAGCGCCTCAAACACCGCCACAATCACCAGGAAAACGCCCAACACCTGCAGGGTGTCGATGCTGTTCTGCA
>CAYUBC010000687.1:0-1947 GCA_964442885.1 uncultured bacterium
TCACCAGGTGCGGCGTTGACATCAAAGCTAAAGGAAAACCCGCCAATTTGCGGAAAACGGCCAGGGGTAACGCTGTCATCGGTGCTGCTGGCCGCCACGCCATGCTCAACCAGGGCCAACAGTTCGGTGGCGGTAACGGTCAGCAGGCTTAGCTCGTTGTTGAACCGCAGGGCATTGGCAATGTCCGTTTCGGAGATGCCGCCCGCTGGCTTGACGCCGGGAATGGCTTCGTTGGGCAAGAACTCGGGATCGCCTGTGCCGCCGGTAGGCACCAGGATCCGACCGATGTTGTCGCGGATGCCGCCGCCGTTTTTGAGGGAGATCACCACGGAGTTATCCACTTCCTTGGCGGCCACCAGGTTGGCATCAGCGGTAAGGTTCCCCAGGTTGGTTTCCTGGGTACGCACCGCGCCGCGCCGCCCCTCTAAAAACACCTCGCTAACCCCAAAGACATTACTCTCGGAGGCAATGATCACTTCTTCCAGAGCGTCTACAATCGCCTGAATTTGAGGATCAACCAGGCCCGCCCCGCCCACTTCGGTAACGCCCAGGTCGTCGGTGGCGTAGGCACCGCTGATGGCCGGGTTGTAGCTCTCAGGCACAATCACCCCGGCCTCGGTGAAGTCGATTACCAGGCGACCGACATATTTATAGTTGCCGTCGGTATTGACCACCGCCACCGGGTTGCCGTCCCGGTCGGTTTGGATGATCGGGTACACCCCCTGCACACTGTCGCCGGGGCGGGGGCGATCGTTCGCGTCAAACAGGCGCGTGTTGGAGCCACCCGCCACGATAATGTCTACATTAGACAACCGCTGAGCCAGTTCTTGCTCAATGGCAATCTGCTGCATGTGGGCCAGCAGCACCACCTTGTTAACGTCAGGGTTAGCGGCCAGAAGGGCATTGACATCGGCCTGAATTTCTGCCGCCAGGGCATCCAGTTGCTCAGCGGTGGGGCTGGCATCAAAGGGCCTGGGCAGCACGGTGATATCCCCAGGGCTGGCAATGCGCACGTTGACGTTGTCAATGGTAGGTGTAGTTGCACCAACTACGCCAATCCGCTCACCGTTTACCTCAATCACCGTCGAAGCGGCAATGCTGTTGGGTTGTGGCGCTTGGGCATCGGGCACCACCAGGCCAGCGGTGTTGGCATCGGTGGTAAAGTCTAGGTTGCTGCTCAGGTAGGGGAAGGCCGTCCCCGGATAGGCTTCGTTGAGGTCGGTGGTGGGGTCATCTGCCCCAGGGCTAATTAAATTGGCTACCAGGCCAGTGCCCAGGTCAAATTCGTGGTTGCCAAAGGCAATGGCCTGAAAGCCCAGTTCATTTTGAATTAAGATATCGCCACGTCCGGTGCCCCCAAAGGTATCACCGCTAGCATTAAGAAATACACCCGGAATGTACGCATCCCCGGAAGACAAAATCAATGTATTAGCAAAGCCCGCAACCCCATCACCGTCGATGTCTTGGGCCTTGAGCGCGTTTAGTACAGCGGAAAAACGGGGGGCATCAGCCAGGGCTGGGATGCCTGCTTCTTGGTCAGCCGCGTGAAATAATTGGAGTGTAAATTCAGCCATAATTGAGTATTTGGGTCACATCCGGTAGCGATTGCTACCTGGCACATCTTCGGCTATTACTCAAACTAAAACGTCATGAAAGCCCTAAGCGCTCGATAAGTTTTGGTTAAGCAACCATTAAGCCTTTGACTTTGCCGGAAATCTCTCCCTACAGATGAAAAATAGGTTGGGTTGCGGTGTATTGGCATTGAGTAAGGCTCAGGGTGCTAATCATGAAAAGTTAGTGATTCTACTGAAGCGGGTACAGTACGGCAAAACCGGTTGAGTAGAATAGGGGCTGTCTTGCTTAGGTGAAATCCTCTATGCCTTGTTAAGTCCACGGCCTTAATGGCGCACTTATTAAAACTGGCGTGTATCTCTAAGTCATCAGTTA
>CAYUBC010000688.1:0-1937 GCA_964442885.1 uncultured bacterium
CCCAACGGGGAGTTTGACCTGCAACGGGTCTATTGGTGGGAAAAGCGCTGGCGTGAAGAGGTGCAATCCCCCCCAAAACATCCTCAGCCAGTGTTGTTCAAACACCCTTCACCTAACCCTGCTGATAGCCATTGGGATCTCGTGGTTGTGGGTGGAGCACTTGGGGCTATTTATGCGGCTACCATGGCTCGTTCGGGCTACCGGGTGGCCTTGGTGGAGCGCTTGCCCTTTGGCCGCATGAACCGTGAGTGGAACATTTCCCGGCGCGAGTTAAAGACCCTAGTGAATATGGGCCTACTCAGTGCTGAGCAGGTAGAGAGCCTGATCCTGCGGGAATATACAGATGGATTCAACAAATTCTTTGACGGCAACAGCCCGATCCAGGCTCCCGTGTTGCGTACACCGACGGTGTTGAATCTGGCCATCGATGCGGAAAAACTGTTACATCTCTGTGGCGAGATCCTCAAAGCTTGCGGGGGAGTCATTTACGACCGCAGCGAATTTCAACGGGCTTACATCACCGAACAAGGAGTAACCCTGATCCTCAAGGACTTGCGAGAGGGGCAAGTTTTTACCCTGGGATCCCGCCTTGTGGTGGATGCTATGGGCACGGCTTCACCCATTGCTCAACAGGTGCATCAGCAACGGGCCTTCGATAGCGTTTGCCCAACCGTGGGGGCGACAATCCAAGGGGGTTTCGAGCCGGGGGTTTGGGATCCTCAATTTGGCGATATTCTCGCCAGCCATGGGGACATCAGTCGCGGTCGGCAGTTGATTTGGGAACTCTTCCCCGGCCCCGGTCAGGATCTCACCTTTTACCTTTTCCACTACCACCAAGTCCATCCCGAGAATCCCGGATCCCTGCTGGAGATGTACGAAGACTTTTTCACCATCTTGCCGGAATACCGCCGCTGCGACCCAGAGCAACTGCAGTGGAAAAAAGCCACCTTCGGCTACATCCCCGGACGTTTTGGCCATCACAGGGATCCCAACTCTGGCCCCGACAGCCAGTTCGAGCGGGTACTCCTGATTGGAGATGCGGCAGCCATGCAATCTCCCCTCAGTTTCACCGGCTTTGGTTCTTTGATCCGCAACGCCCCACGCCTGTGCGATCTTTTGGATACTGCCCTGCGACACGATCTGCTCACGGCCTCCGATCTGGCCCAAATCCGAGCCTATCAGGGCAATTCTGCCGTCACCTGGCTGTTCTCACGGGGGATGATGGTGCCCACGGGTAAGGTGCTGCCGCCTGCTCAAATCAACGCTACCCTAAACAGTTTTTTTGGCATTCTCGCCAGCGAGAGCCCAGAAGTGGTGGATGACTTCATTAAGGATCGGGCCGGCTGGATCCCGTTCAACCGCATGGCGATCAAAGCCGCTTTTCAAAACCCAAGACTGCTGCTGTGGATTTGGAATGCTGTAGGGGCCAAAGGCTTTGCCGACTGGTTGCCCACTTATTTCAGCTACACCGGGCTGGCATTGCTCTCTTTCTTGCTGAGCGGTTGGGTGCCAGGGTTGTTGCGGCGTCTGCAACCTTGGCTAGAGGCCCGTTATCCGCGTGTATGGCTGCGGTGCCTGCATTGGAGCTACACACTCACCTATGGCATGGGGCAACCGCGCATCGAGTTTCAACTGCCTACTGCAGGCCCCCCAACCCAGGGAAAGACCCAAGACCCAAGACCGACTTGGATACAAGCAGAAGGTGGATGAGTCGGATGTCTACTACTGTAGCGTTTGGGCTCAGTCGAGCTCATTTTGGAGCCTAGAAGATAGGTGGACACAGCCAGGGATCCCACTCAAGAAAAACTAGGCTGCCTTCAGAAGGGCGACGATTTGGATCAGGGCTTCCTGAAAGGCACCTCGTTCCGGCTGCCCTTGCTTGAGGCCGTATTCCAGTTGCAAGAGCTGCTGCATCACTTTTAATAAAGTCGCCGTTT
>CAYUBC010000689.1:0-1934 GCA_964442885.1 uncultured bacterium
TCAAGCCACCGCTCAGTGTCTTGGGACATCTGCTGGGTAAAACCCTGTACGGCGTCACCAAAGGCATTCAAAATTTGCTTAGACCAATCATCCATCATGTATTACTCGCCTTTCGCTTCAATGCGTCTAACTCCTCCCGGAGGGCTACTACCTGCTGTCGCAGTGCTTCGGTCTGATCCACGTCAGACACTGAGGGGGAAGCGGGCCCGTCATCCAGGATTTCAATGCGGCGGGGGGTGCTCTCAGCCTCGCCGGAGGAGGACACTGGCGTAGCCTGGGCACGACTCACCATGTCGTTAACCAATCGCTGGGCTTCCTCTGCAGTCATTTCGCCGCGGGCTACTAACTCGTTGACTACGGTTTGGGCCTGCTCCTGCAAATCTTTAAAGGTGTGGCCAGCCTTTTCACCAGCGTAGGAGGCTGCCCCTACACCTAAATAGAATGCCTTTTTTACCAATTCGCTAAAGCCAGTCATAACGCCTCCCTCTTGCTGAACCTCTACTGCCAGCCTAGGAAACAAAGGGGCCAATTGCCTAGGGGCTATATCACGCCATTTGTCTAGAACTTTAGTCTGCAAGGTAGATCCGCTATCCAGCCGCCTGAAATGCAAAAGACCCGGAGTCCACGCCTGTTACAAGCATCCCGTAATGCTGCTACCTTCCGGTCCTGACATGATTTGGGCGTTGTAACCGCATGGGTCCGAGTCACCTCTAGCATAGCACCAGAATGGTGATCCGGGATACCGGGCCTGCCCCTACTGGCTCTAACCCCAATCAAAAATAGCTGCGCCCCAGGTCAGCCCGGCTCCAAACCCAGCGGCTGCAATGGTGTCGCCCGGTTGAATGCGCCCGGCTCGAACCGCTTCATCCAGGGCTAGAGGAATAGACGCGGCTGAGGTGTTGCCGTGTTCTGCCATGTTGCTCAGCACCCGCTCTGGCGGCACCTGTAACCGCTCGGCTACAGCATCGAGAATGCGTTGATTGGCCTGGTGGAGCAGCAGCCAGTCAATGTCTGCTGCCGTGAGGTCGGCTCGGAACAGCGCCTTTTCAATTACTTCTGGGACGCGGTTAACGGCAAACTTGTAGACCTCGCGGCCATTCATGGTGATCGGAGCAAAGGTGCCCTTTTGCACAGCTACCTCGGCACTCAGCGGCACCGAGGTGGATTGATAGGGCAGCTTCAGGCAACTATTCATGGTGCCATCGCTGCATAACTCAAAGCCCAGCAGGCGATCGCGATCGCTGGCCTGCATGACTACAGCCCCGGCCCCATCACCAAACAGAATGCAGGTGCTGCGATCATGCCAGTCTGTCCACCGCGACAGCACATCGGCCCCAATCACCAGAATGGTTTTAAAGGCTCCGGTGCGAATATACTGGGCAGCGGTCACCAGGGCGAAGACAAAGCCTGAGCAGGCGGCGGTCAGATCGAAGGCGACGGCGTGGGTAGCGCCAATTTCGGCCTGTACCTGGCAAGCGCTGCCAAACAAATCATCGGGGGTAGAGGTAGCCAGCAAGATCAACTGCACAGCCTCCGCCTCCACCTGAGCCATAGCCAGGGCTTGCCGGGCTGCTTGGGTGGCTAGGGAAACCAGAGAATCTTCGGCGGCGGCAAGGTGACGCTGGCGAATACCGGTGCGGCTGACAATCCACTCGTCGGTGGTGTCAACCATTTGGCTGAGGGCTTCGTTGCTAAGGGTAGTCGGTAAACAAGCCGAACCACTGCCTACCAGAGAGACACCGGGCATAGACTGTTCCACAGGTTATTCTCCGTCTGCGGCGGGCGTTACAACCCGCTGGTACTGAGCTTGAATGCGGTCTAGCACGCGATTATCGACGGCTTCCTTAGCCAGTCGAATGGCGTTAAAGATAGAAGGAGCCTGGGAACTGCCATGACTAATCACAGTAACTCCGGCGACGCCAAGCAGCAGCCCA
>CAYUBC010000690.1:0-1926 GCA_964442885.1 uncultured bacterium
AGCGGTGCTGGTCGTTTAGATATTTGGTGAGCCCGGCGATCGCCTTTGGCTGATCGCCCGTGGGTTCAAAGGGAGCCTGGATGTTGAAGTCGCCCATAGAATCGCCGCCAAGGATCGGTACAAAGACACTATTGCACTTCTATATGATGACTGATTTCTGGGCATTTGGTGGTCAAGTCCGTCACTTGAGCCGAAAGTTGCGGTCAGCGTAACCCCAATCCGTAGGCCACCTGGGCAGGGCTGCGCGCACCCAGCGATACCTAACCCACCGCGACTGCTCTAGTGGTCTGTCAAGCCTTGATGGGTAGGTTGGGTGAAGCCTTAGCGGAACCCAACAAAGCCTGCTGCTGTTGGGTTTCACTTCGTTGCACCCAACCTACACGAACCCTAATTTTGAATTTTGACGCTGCACTCGTCAGTCGGTGAGCTTTGGTGATGATGCCCTTAGCCACCCTGAGTGGCAGACTAGCGCGCCGGGTAGCCAGGGGCACACACCTGTTGATGGAGTAGCTCAAGAAGGCCCAGGGGTTTGGCCAAACCCCTGGGCCTTGAGCAGTTAACCTAGCAGGATGTTGCTAGCCGCACTAACACCAGCTCCAGGGTTGAACTGGTCGTAGCCAAGGTGAGTCAGGGTAGCTTCCAGGGCGGCAATGGCGGATAGGATATCGCGATCGCACACAAACCCCAGGTGCCCAATGCGGAAGATTTTGCCCTTCAGATGATCCTGTCCCCCGGCTAAGGCAATGTCGAACTTCTTCTTCATTACCGAGCGTACTTCTTCCGCATCTACCTGCTGGGGCATCACAGCGGTAATTGCCGGGCTGGCGCAGTCATCGGCCCCAAACAAGGGCAGGTTAAGGGCGGTAATGGCGGCCCGCACGGCCCGCTGTTCGCGGCTGTGGCGGGCAAAAATGGACTCCAGCCCTTCCCGCTTTAGCATTTGCAGGGCGGCCTGCAACGCAAAAAAGAGGTTAACCGGCGGCGTAAAGGGGGTTGTGTTTTTGGCGGCATCTTTCCGATACAGGCCCAAATCCAGGTAGAACTTGGGCAGGTTGGCGGTTTCGTAGGCAGACCAGGCTTTATCGCTAACGCTGACAAAGGCCAGCCCCGGCGGCATCATGTAGCCCTTCTGGGAGCCCGAGCCCACCACATCCAGGCCCCACTCATCTACCGGCACCGAGCAAGCCCCCAGGCTGGTTACGGCATCCACCATAATCAGCGCCCCGTGAGCCTTGACGTAGGCGTTGATGGTTTCCAGATCGTTCAGGATGCCCGTAGAGGTTTCGCTATGGGTGATAATGACGGCTTTGATCTGTTTATCCGTATCTGCCTCCAGCGCCGCCTTAAAGTCATCTGGATTCAGCGGCTTGCCCCATTCAGCGGTAATTTCCTGGGTATCCAGCCCGTAGGCACGGGCTACCTTGCCCCAGCGTTCGCCAAACTTGCCGTTGTTGCCCACCAGCACCTTGTCGCCCTGGCGCAGGAAATTGATAATTCCGGCTTCCATTGCCCCGGTGCCGCTAGCAGCCAGAATGAGGACATCGTTTTGGGTCTGGTGCAGCCACTTAAGATTTTCCGTAACCTCTGCCATCAGGGCGCTAAACTCGCTACTGCGGTGCCCCATCGGGTGCTTGTCCATGGCCAGCAACACCTGTTCCGGCACAGGGGTCGGCCCCGGAATCATCAGCATTAGTTTGTTATCCATGCCTTGCCACCAGTTCTGCTTCTGGAATAAACGTGAGCCATCAGCTTACCAACATCCCAGGGCGATCGCGGATTTTTTTGGGGTGTTGTAAGAAGTGTCAGGGGATCAGAATGTGATGAGCCTTTTGGATTCCCCTCCTGGGCCGCCGTGTATACATAAGTCCTGGAACCCTTGCGGTTAGGGCTTTGCCCACCCTCCGGGAAGCAAGCTACATCCCCCAA
>CAYUBC010000691.1:0-1925 GCA_964442885.1 uncultured bacterium
GGCAACTCCCTCCACATGCCCTGTTTGTGGAAAGAAGTCGGCTGCCCGCCATTGGGTCAGTCGATAGGATCCGTCTGCAAGGAGAACCTGCAGGTCACGGGCTAGCGTAGCCGGATGACAACTGATGTAGACGAGCCGTTGGGGTTGTCGAAGCAATAAGGTATCCAGCACTTGGCGATCACAGCCGCGTCGAGGCGGATCCAGCACCACGATATCAGCGGGTGACAAAGTGGGCAGCACCTGTTCGACGGTGCCCTGGAAAAATTGCACCGAGGTTATGCCGTTGAATTGGGCATTGTGGCGAGACTGGATCACGGCTTCTGGCAAAGATTCCACCCCCATGACCCGTTTGGCCCGTTGCGCCAATAGCAACGTGAAGGTGCCAATGCCGCAGTAGGCATCGAGGATGGTTTCATGCCCTTGTAGCTGCAGTTGATCGGCAATCCAGGTGAAAAAGGCTTCCGCTTGCTCGGTATTCACCTGAAAGAAAGAAGTGCTGTCGATCCAGAGGGAGAAACCTGCGAACTCCTCCCTTAGGGCACCCCGACCGGCAATCACTTCGGTTTGCGGGCCAAAAATGGCATTGGTACGGGCCGGGTTGAGATTAAGGCAGACCCCCACCAAGTCGGGATAGCGATCCAGCCAGCGCTGGGCCCAAGTTTCTAGCTGGGGAAGCCGGCGACTGCGACTCACCAATGTCAGCAGCACCTCGCGGGTACGGCGACCGATGCGCAAACCCAAATGGCGCAGGTGTCCTTGATGCCGACTTTCCTCGTAGACACTCCAGCCTGTTTCCTGTAGATCCCGCTTGATTTCGCTGAGGAACACATCCAGCCGTTCATCTTGGACGGGGCATTGGTTGAGATTGACCAGGCGGTGACTGCCGCTTTGGTAGTAGCCCATGCGTAACGGTTGCCCTTCCGGTTTGGCGATGGGGTAGGTGACTTTGTTGCGGTAGCGGAGCGGTTGCGGGGATCCCAAGATGGGCACCGGCTCCGGCAAAGGGATCCCCCCAATGCGTTGGAGGGCATCGGTCAAAATCTGCTGTTTGGTGGCCAACTGCATGGCGTAGCTCACGTGCTGCCACTGACAGCCACCGCATTTATCCGCCACAATGCAGGCCGGTCGTATACGCTCTGGAGAGGGAACCTGTATCGATTGAATCCGCCCCATCAGGTAATTGCGCCTGGTTTCGAGCACCTGCACTTCCACTAGATCCCCAGGGATCCCTTGGGGCACAAAGATCACTTGTCCTTCACCGGGGCCAGCCGTGTGGCCAATGCCGTCCCCTTGGGGGGTTAGCCCGGTGATCTGCAGCGGGAGGATGTCTCCCGGTTTGGCCTGAGAGGGGGAATTAGAATTGGAAGCAGTCATAGGCGGAGCACTGAGATGGATCTTGGAAGGCACCTGACTTATAAACCCTGCTACCCCCAACAGCTCCCAGACTAGCTCCCAGACTAATTGACCGGACGGCTACAAATCACACAGAACCCCGCCCCGAGAAAAGCCACCACGCCAATTAAGGCCAAAACCGTAGGTTCAAAAGTAGCTTGGGCAAACAATAAGCCAAACAAGCTTGAGGCCACTGCTCCACCACTGAAATAGATCCCGGTGCCCAACCCCGCCCGCGCTGCAGGCACCATCGACAGGGCAAAGGGAATGCTGCCATTGGAAACCAAACTAAAGGCAGCCCCAATGCAAAGGGCAAGGATAACCGCTAGCAGTGTACTACTACTGAGCACCGTCAGGGTCAACAACCCGCCCATCAAACCCAACCCAATCGCCATTGCCCGTTGGTTACCCCAGCGACTGGCCAAAGAACCCATCGGTACCGCCGTCAGAGCCAGACTTAAGAAGATGGATCCCAGCACCCAGCCCACATTCGCTTGTGGCACTTGTACGGCCAGCACCTGCGGAAAAGCCGT
>CAYUBC010000692.1:0-1920 GCA_964442885.1 uncultured bacterium
AGGGCTGATTGAAGCCCAAAACTGGACCACCGATGAGGATTTGGCCCGCGCCTACCTGAACTGGAGCGGCTACGCCTACGGACGAGGGGCCGCCGGTCACGCCATGCCCGAAGCCTTTGAGCAGCGCTTGCGCCGCCTGCAAGTGGTGCTCCACAATCAAGACAACCGCGAGCACGACCTGCTCGACTCCGACGATTACTACCAATTTCAGGGCGGCATGACCGTAGCCGCCCGCACGCTGAGCGGTCAGCAACCCACTACCTACTTTGGCGATAACGCCATTACCGAAAAGCCTAAGGTGCGATCGCTGGCCGCCGAAATCGCCAAGGTCTACCGCTCCCGCGTGGTCAACCCCAAGTGGATTGCCGGAGTGATGCGCCACGGCTACAAAGGAGCCTTTGAAATGGCCGCCACGGTTGATTACCTCTTTGCCTACGATGCCACTACCCGCTGCGTTGCCGACCACATGTACGAGGGCGTGGCTCAGGCCTACGTGTTGGATCCCACTGTGCAAGACTTTATCCAGAAATCCAATCCCTGGGCCTTGCGAGACATGGCCGAGCGCCTGCTCGAAGCCCACCAGCGCGGTCTGTGGTCAACCGCAAACCAGCAGATGCTCGATGCTCTACGCCAGGTTGCCCACGCCGCCGAAGGCATTTTGGAGGAACGGCAATCCTAAGTCAGTTTTGGCGATGCGGCCAATCGCTATTCCGACTTGGTAGTTTTACGGCCTGAACACCTGACCTTAATCCAGACCCAGTTAACTATTACGCAAACGATGCCGCCGCCACAGCTAGTGGCCGAAATTCTAAGTCCTGGTCGGCAAAATCGCGATCGTGATGTAATCTACAAACGCGATCAGTATGCCGCCAGGGGAATCCCAGAATACTGGCTAATCGATCCTCAGCCGGGCACAATTCAGGTTCTACAGTTGCAAGATGGAGCTTACCAAGAATTCGGACTATTTCAAGGTAGCCAGGCGATCAGTTCCCCCACGTTGCCCAACCTCTCATTGACGCCAGCGGACATTTTTGCTGAAGCCTAATACGACAGTTGGAACACACTCTCCCTAACGATCAGAATTACCCTTTCTACCTTCCATCTTCTGTCGTTCGGCTTCTCCCCAACTCCGCCCTAGTACACTACGACAGAAATAAGCCTGCCGTTCAGGACGCTTGAAACACGGATGACCTGAGGATTTTTCACTTTGAATCTTGCATTTTGAACTCCGCGTAGCGGTACTAGGCCGACCAGGCTTCACGAAAGTCGGCATACAGCGTCAGGCCGCCATCGATATAGAGGGTTTGGCCCGTGATGTAGGTCGCTTCGTCGGAGACTAGAAAGGCCGCAGCGGCGGCCATTTCTTCGGCAGTCCCGGCTCGGCCCATCGGGATATGGCTCTCGACTTCGGCCTTTTTCTCTGGGTCTTCCGTCCAGGCTTCGTTGATGGGGGTAATGGTGGCCCCTGGGGCAATGCTGTTAACTCGAATGCCCTGGGCGGCATATTCCAGAGCCAGGGTTTTGGTCAGGTTGCCCAGGCCTCCTTTGCTGACCGAGTAGCTGAGGTACTGGGGACGCGGGATGATTTCGTGCACGCTAGAAATGTTGATAATGCTGCCAGGGAGATTTTGCTCCAGCAGGTGCTTGATCGTTTCGCGGGCGCAGAGAAAGGCCCCGCGCAAATTCACCGCAATTACCTGGTCAAAACTTTCAAGGTCAATGTCATGGGCCGGGCTTTCGGTTTGGATGCCAGCATTGTTGATCAAGATATCTAAATGGCCAAAGGTTTCAATCACCTGGTTGACCATCGCCACCACATCCTCTTCCTTAGAAACATCGCCTTTGATCAGCAGTGCCTTAACGTGGCATTGCTCAATGTCGCCGCAGGCCCGTTCCATCATTTCCTGTCGAGTGGCTTCC
>CAYUBC010000693.1:0-1915 GCA_964442885.1 uncultured bacterium
ACTCTTAGAGGGATATCTAACTAGCCTCTGGCGGGTCGATGAAACGACCACCTATCAAGTGCTAGACCGTTACCATAGCCCGCTCAGCACCGAGCAACTCCCTCTGCAACGAATTGTGGCCGGGGCCACCCTCAACAACGAGGAATTTATCTTAATCCAGCCTGCCACGGCTGAAACCCGCTGGATTGCCCTGAGCGGCGGCCCCTGCACCGGCACCCTGGCGGCGGCGGGCATCCTGTCTATTCGCGATATCACGGCCCTCAAACAGCAGGAAACGCGACTACAGCGACAGGCCTTCCACGACGAACTGACCGGCTTAGCCAACCGCAACGCCTTTATTGACCAGGTTAATGCTGTGTTGACCCAGAGCCAACCGCCCCACTCAATGGCGCTGCTATTTATCGATTTAGATCGCTTTAAGGATGTTAACGATAACTTAGGCCATCAGGTCGGCAATGAGTTGCTGAGCCAGTTAGGCGAACGGCTACAGCAGCAGGTGCTGCCTGATGTCAGCATATTAGCTCGGCTCGGCGGCGATGAGTTTGCCATTTTATTAGAGCAGCTAGTCGGTCAGAACGAGGCCATCGCCATGGCAGAGCGACTACAGGGGATCATCGCGCAGCCCTTCCGGTTGCAGCAGCACGAAATTTACATCGACGCCTGCATTGGCATTGCCCCAGGCAGCAACCACTATGGCCATGCCGAAGACTGGCTCCAGGACGCGGATACAGCCATGTACCAGGTTAAAGACATTCCAGATCGCCACTGGTTTGTGTTTGATAGCTCCCTCCAGGTTCAGCAAAGTCAGCGCTTGCAGGCGGAGATGGAGCTACGGCGAGCCCTGGACAATGGCGAACTGCGGCTTCATTATCAGCCCATCGTCACAATTAGTACCCAGGCCATTATTGGCTTTGAAGCGCTGGTGCGCTGGCAGCACCCAGAGCGGGGCCTGCTCATGCCGGGAGAATTCATTGGCACCGCCGAGGCTACCGGGTTGATTCTTCCCCTGGGCTGGTGGGTGCTGGAGGAAGCCTGCCGCCAGATGCACACCTGGACTCAGACCTACCCCAGCACGGCTCACTTTACGGTGAGCGTTAACATGTCGAGCAAGCAGTTTGCTCAGAAAAATCTGGTTCAGCGCGTCAGCAGCACCCTGGCCCAAATCGGCTTCGACCCAGGCCGCCTCAAACTGGAAATTACCGAAGGCGTGCTGATTGACCACTCCGAATCAATTATTGTGGTGCTGGAACAACTGCGAGCGATGGGCATTCGTCTGGCCGTAGACGACTTTGGGACGGGCTACTCATCCCTCAGTTACCTGCACCGCTTCCCCTTCGACAGCCTGAAGATTGATCGATCCTTCATTGACAACGCCGACCGGGACTATGAAAAGCTGGAAATTCTCCAGTCCGTGGTGCGCCTGGCCTGGAACCTGGGCCTCGACGTTGTCGCTGAAGGGGTTGAAACCCAGCGCCACTATGCCCAACTCAAAGCCCTGCGGTGCGAGTCGGGGCAGGGATATTTATTCTCTAAGCCTCTCCCCCCCGACGCGGTTGAGGCAATTTTGGCCAATGATCTGGAGCTGGATCTACCGGCGGACTAGACCCGCTACACTAGCCCTATCGGTACCGTTGCACCGGATTCGCGCTGCGCTGTGCTAGCTCCGGTGCCTCGATATCGATTAGCCCCTGTTCCATAGCATTGGTTATGCCATCTCCTTTCCCAGGAATGGATCCCTACCTTGAGGGATATCTATGGCCTGATGTACACAGTGCCCTGGCTAACAAAATTCGCCAGCAGTTCACTCCATTGCTGCGCCCCAACTACACAGCGCAGTTGGATATTTTTTGGGCAGAAGATATAGACCCAACCGGGGAAATTGGGATTCTATATCCCGACGTTGAAATCTTAGAGG
>CAYUBC010000694.1:0-1901 GCA_964442885.1 uncultured bacterium
TTCTCCGAGTTTGCCGTAGTTGAGGTAGTGGGCCTGGGTAGGCTCGTTACAGGTGGCGTAAACAAACACCCCAGGGCTGGGCTTTGGCCCCACCACGTAATCCACAATGCCGCCCAGGGCCTGGAGCTGTTCGACATCGTAGCGGTCTACCATGTCGTCGATGTGGCCCTTGTATTCGTAGCCCAACATGCCTCGCTGGGCCACCGTCATGCCGGTGGCATTGGCCACAATCGCCTGCTCAAAGGAGATCTTCGTGCCATCGGCAAAACTGGTTACCATGTGGGCGGTCTGGCCCCACTGCTTAGCAAACCCTTCCTGGGTAGTGGGGTTGCGGTAGCGGTCTTGCAGGCCCTTGATGTTGCCGCAAAGGAGCGGATTCAAGCCAATACTTTTGACAAAGCGATAGAGATTGAGCTGCACACCGGGCTGGTCGCCATCGCAGCCGGTCACAATTACCCCAGCCTGGTCGGCATACACCTTAAGGATGGGGCCAACGGTGCCGTCCAGTTCAGCATTCATCAGCACCATGTGCTTGCCATGCTTAATCGCCTTCAAGGTAACCTGAGCGCCGTATTCGACGTGGCCGGTGGCTTCGATTAGCACATCAATGCTGTCAGCCTGGCAGAGGAGGGCCGGATCATCGGTGACGGCGTAGGTGCCCTGGGCAATGGCATCCTCCAGTTCACCAACGCTGTTGACCTGGCGCACATTCTCAGCCCCAACTTTGTTGTAGGCGTCAACCGCAGCACTCACCGTGCGGTTAGCAATGGCCACCAGTTGCATACCGGGAGTGTAGTTAACGATTTGGTTAACCACGCCCCGGCCCATAAACCCAGCCCCAAACATGCCCACCCGCACCGGTTTACCGGCTTCGTGGCGGGCCTTGAGGGCAGTATCGACAATAATCATAGAGATACCTCTTCTCGGGTTGACGCAAGGGACGATAACAACGGCCAGTCGGTGTCTTTAGCAGAAATCTTACTGACCGGCAGGGGCCAGGCGATCGCTAGGGCCAGGTCGTCATAACGCAGCCCCCGCTCGCAGCCTGGGGTGTAGTACTCGCTCACCATGTAGAAGGCCTCCGAGCCATCGGTAAGGGCCTGGTAGCCGTGGGCAAACAGTTCGGGAACGTAAAGCCCCAGGCGGTTGTCTGCCGAGAGTTCTACTCCAACGTGCTGCAGGTAGGTGGGCGAGTTGGGCCGCATATCCACAACCACGTGGTAGTTGGCTCCGCGAATGCAGCGAAAGAACTTGGCCTCTGCGGCTGGTGGCACCTGATAGTGCAAGCCTCGCAGGGTGCCTTTGAGGTGGTTGGTGGCTAGATTGCATTGCACACCCACCGGTTTCAGCCCGTGCTGGGTAAACTCCTGGGTGCAAAATGCTCTGGAAAAGAAGCCGCGATCATCCTCACGCTTGTCCAGAGACACTACAAAGGCTCCGGCCAGAGCTGTTTCTTCAAAAATCATGCCGATGCTCCAGATGAGTGAGACCAGATTTAGCTGGCCTGCTTCAGTGAACTCAAGGCTGATCTAAAGCAGGCTAAGGGCGCAGGCGTTACCAAACCTTCCAGGGCGCTTCCCCAGACTGCCAAAGTCCTTCAAGGTAGTTCTTGTCGCGCAGGGTATCCATCGGTTGCCAAAAGCCGTCGTGGCGGAAGGCGGAAAGCTGGCCCATCTCGGCGAGTTTGCGCAGGGGTTCATGCTCCCACATCACAGTATCGTCGGCCACAAAATCAATCACCTGGGGATCGAGCACAAAGTAGCCGCCGTTGACGTAGGCTCCGTCGCCATCGGGCTTTTCAGCAAAGGATTCAATTTGAGTTTGGCCTTCATGGAGGGAGATAGCGCCAAACCGACCCGGTGGTTTTACGGCGGTTAGGGTCGCCAGGGGACCTTGCGCTT
>CAYUBC010000695.1:0-685 GCA_964442885.1 uncultured bacterium
AAGCAGGACGAGTACTCCGGCAAGTGCTGGAGGATTACAGCATCAGTCAGACCAAACTCGCTAACGAGTTAGGCATTGGTCGGTCTAACGTCTACCGCTGGGTAAACGAAGTCCGCGATCCCAATTCTGAAACGGTCTTGGATATTGTGAAGGCGCTGGAAGGCATTAGCCCCGAGGCCGCGACCCAGTTTAAGCAGCTCTACATGAATGGTGAGCTGTAGTGCTCTCGGGTTACACCTGTTCAATCTGGCACTCAAAGCCCTCGCCATATCCTTTGTACGAGCATTCCAGCATACCCTCCGTCCCATCTGTAAACCGCACCGTTAACTGCTCCAGGATGATCCAATCATAGCCATCCGTATTTTCGGGCAGCGGCTGCCGCTCGCGGCTCAACACCTGCTCTACCCGCGCCAGCGTTGCCCACCCACAGTGGGGAGCCATAGTGTCACTTTCCCAGACCTCCGAGATCAGCCCGACTGCATCGGGTGAGAGACACTGGGGGCACAGCGATTCCGGCAGACTCATCGCCGTCGTCAACCGCTCATCCGACCACCAGGCCCACCACTCCTCCCGGTGCAGAAGATGGGCTGCTTCAGCCTGCTGAATTTCTACCCAGGGGGTGCCGTCCAAAGCCGCCAGTCGGATCGCCTCACGCAATGGCTTGCTGTCAGGTAAAGGCTTGCCC
>CAYUBC010000695.1:695-1901 GCA_964442885.1 uncultured bacterium
CTGCCGAATCTCTGACCAGGGCGTGCCATCCAAAGCGGCCAATCGAATCGCCTCAGCCCAGGTCACCGCCACATAGCGGCGCGTCAAAAATCGAGTCATGGTGCCCCTATCCTGCTGCTGACCCTACGGCGGCAGCCACGAGATCGGGAATACACCCCCATGCTCTGCCCCCAAAGCCTTGATTCCAATCGGTCTTCATGTTTTCTAATCACCCTGCGCGTGCCATGTTGGCGATATAAGCAACCGCTGTCTGGGGGCAAACAGGCCGTCACTACACTACGCAAATAAATGAGTAGCTAATATCACCAGTTAATTATTCGTACTGAGTTAGCAAACAGAATCCGGACAAAAATATAAAAACTCTGTCGAACGCTAAGACACCACTTCCGGCCCGCCGTCGATCTCCGCGTCCATCCGCGAGATGGCTTTTTCGTAAACCCGTAATCCCAATAAAATCAGGCGCACCAACATCTGGTCAGGATTGCGCTGACTGGCTTCTGCTAACTCTACAATGCGCTCGGTCGGGATGTGCTCATTAAACAGAACCAGATTCGCCTCCAGTTCATGCATCAGAGGGCGGCGGTGCTTTTGGGCACCTTCTCGCAACTGTTGCCCCAAGTCACTCGTGAGCAGCAGTTCTATGATTTCGGCCAGGAAGGGCGACCGCTTGCGATTCCCCTCCGCCGCGCACTGGGCCTCAATCGCCTCCAGCAGGTCAGCGGTCATGTAGAAGGTTGGGCGACATCCGCCCTCTGAGGCATCGGAAGCAGACTTATCTTGGGGCACAGGCGACTTGACCATCCGGGATAGTGACGAGACCAACTGACGCTATCCTAGCCTCCTACTCCAGTGGCCGAAAGTCTGCGGGTCGCAGGTTTACAGAACTCTAAAGCGGATGACGCAAACCCCTACTCTGCTTCACATCACCTTAATCAAGGATTTCTCCTACCTTTGCCGATGGGTAGCCCTCTTTACCAGGTGCTATCAGGGGGCGTTAATCGGCCACAAACACAGGTGAGACTTGGCCTTAGAGCTGCCTTCACCGAGCCAGTCCAGTATCAGAATGTAAACAAAATCTAAAGCCTGCTTTACTTTTCGGGCCGCTTCACCCAGTATTACTGAGTAATACTTTCAGTGTTAAAGTGCGATAAAGATTGAGTCACTCACCTTGAGTTCCTGATGAAGTTCCGTGCTTGACTTGCGGGT
>CAYUBC010000696.1:0-1897 GCA_964442885.1 uncultured bacterium
ACCCTCTATCCCTCCCATTCCCTTCAGCTTGGGCCGGAAGTTCCGCGTTGAGGTTGGCGACAGAATCGATGACCGACCTCCCGCTAGATTCCGCTACACCGTGATCTGGCAAGGTTCGATGACCGACGACGACGCCAACATCCTGCGGGACATCTTTTTTAATGACACCCAGTTGGGCCGACCCAACACCATCGTGACCGGCGTAAATGCCGTCATTAACCAGGCCCTCGACGATCCCAACCGCAACGCCACCCTCACCCAAACCATTGACTTTGCCTGGCCCCGTTTGGATCAGCTCACCCCTAGCCAGCGGCAAGCGGTGATTGGTAACCCCCTGGCTGGGCTGAGGGTGGATGAAGTGACCAACGAACTGCGCTGGGGCAGGGCCGATAACCTGGAGCTGGCAGCGCCGGAGTTGGTGAATCTTGTCCGCAGTCGCCTGGAGCCTGGCGATCCGTTCATAGCCCCATTCCAAACGGTCATAGAGCGGCTGGATCGGGCCTACAGTCGCCCCATGCGGCTGCGGTTGCTGCGCCTGAGGGGATTGCTGACCCCCGCCGAACAAGCGGCCCTGCGGCAGCTCTTTAGCAACCATCGTCCGGCCATTGAGGCGCTGTTGGAGGATGTCACCGACCTGGCCACAGTAGAGCAGCTCTATGCCGCTGGCTTTAGTCAGCAGCCGATTTCGGCCCCGGTGGAGATTCCCGATGCCTTGCGGGAGGTGGTGGATTTCCTCACCCCTAGGGAAACGGTACTGGTCTGGCAGGGCGACATCAGCGCTGCCGACCGAGACGCAGCCCTGGGCATGCCCGGCGATGGGGCCTTTACCGCTGCTGTGGAACAACTCACCCGCCGCCGCCTGACCGGGGATGACCTGCCGGAAGACCTACGGGCGCAGTTGCAGATCAGCCACAATCCAGACACCGACGAGGAAAGCCTGGTTTGGGCGGCCCCTGGCCCCACCAACCCGCAGATCCAGCTTTTGCAAACCCTGGTGGTGGATGCCGCCTACGAAGCCAGCCTGCGGCGACTGGTTCGGGCTTTGCTGGAGGATCCCAGCCGGGCCACAGGAGCCAGCGTGCCCCTGGCCGCCTTCCCCACTTTGCAGCAGCTCACCCTGCCGCTACCGGAGGAGGGCACCCCCCGGCCCACCACCGCCAGCCTGCCGGAAAGCCTGCACGGCAAGCTGCTAATTGGCAACGCGGTGATTCGCTACCACGGGTTGATGACCGTGGTAGAAGGGGTGGAACTGCGATCGCGCTACCCCCACCCCAGCGACCGAGCCGCCATTGAACGCCTCTTCCAGGCTTCCACCCAGCAAGGGCTCCAGGGTCGCGAACTGCGCCTGCAAGCCCGTCGCGGCAGTGCCGCCCCCAGCGACCTGATTACCCTCACGCCCCAATCCCTACCCCAGGACTAAGTCATGGTGTTTACCCCCGCCGCCGTTACGCCCACCGTTCGTCTCCAGGGTCCCTTTTGGGAGGCCGATGTGGAGGTCTTACAACTGGCCAGCCCCACTCAAAACCTGGCCTTTCGGAGCCTCTGGCTGGAACAGCGGGCCGCTGGAGCCGCCGGGGAATTGCTGTACCTGCCCGGCACCCTGATTTTGCTGGGCTGTGTACGCCGGGTTAGCGTTACCCCCGCCCCGCAGCAGGAGTACCGCTGGCAGCGGCAGGCGATCGTTCCCACCGCCGAAACCCCCGCCGAAATTCGTACTGGTCTGGCCACGGGAGAACTCTCCCTGCTGCTGGTGCAGGTTGACCCCAACCGCTGGCCCAGCCTGAATAATCTGGGGTCGGTATCGAATCCCCAGAATCTGCCCCCGGCCACCTGCCTGGCTGGGGATATTACCCTGGATAGTTTTCTGCAACCCGTCAATAACGCCACCAGCCGCCTC
>CAYUBC010000697.1:0-1894 GCA_964442885.1 uncultured bacterium
GTGGTGAGGACAACCTGTACCTGGCTGGGGTCTTCGCGCACGGTGCAGGGGGTGGCATCCAGGGCGCACATTTCGCCCAGGGTGGTGGTGAGGCCCTGGAGAGCAATGGCGGTACGCAGGCGGTTTTGGGCGTTGGCGAGGGCGGGTTGGTAGGCTTCTAACAGCCTGGTTCCCTCCGTGGCCAGGATGGTGTCGCTGGGGATTTGCTGGGCGCTGGCCACCGCCTGCTGCCAGTGGGAAACGGCCTGGGTCCACTGGTTCTTGGCTTCGTAGGCGGCGGCAGCCCGGGACGCTTGAACGGCCTGGTTGTAGTTGTGGGCGCTGGCTTCTTCCAGGGTAGATTGGTTGGTCGAGCGCATCAACTGCTGTTGGTAAACCTTGAGCTGTGCCTGGGCTTCGGCATAAGCCATTGTGCCGCGCGGAATCAAGGAGAGGCCCTTGATGGCGGCCTGCCATTCCTTCGTGGCTAGTTGCCAACCGGCCAGGGAGTTGGCGGTTTCCATGCGCTGTTGGGCCAGTTGCCCGGTTTGAATGGCGGTACTGAAATTTTCTTCGGCTTCCTCTTCTGCCACCACGCGACGACCAATGGCGCTGTGGTTTTCGCGATACTCGCTGCGTTTCTTTTGGGCATAGTCAAAGGCCGGGCTGTCGGCAGGCACAGTCTCCAGGCGATCAATGGCCTGCTGCCAGAGCATCTGCACATTCACCCAGCGCTCTACCGGGTGGGGTGGCTCCTGGCTCAGTTGGGCGGCCTGGGCGGCAATCTCCTGAGCCTGAATCACTGCATTCAGGGCCGTGCTGCTGGCCTGGTAGCGATCTAAATCCGCCTGGGCTTTAGGATAGTAGGACGACCAGGTGGGAATGGGCAACACAATATCTACGGCGGCCTGGAGGTCAGACTGGGCAGCCAGCAGGTCGTCGCCGCTGGGGTTGGCCGCCAGGGTAGCCTGGGCCAAGCCGTAGAACTCTTCGGCCTGGGTGAGGCGATCGCAGTTCCCCACCACACAGGGCCGGGTCAGGGCATAGGCAAACAGGCCGCTGCTGAACAAAATTAGGGCGGCCACGCCATAGCTCCAGTAGTGGCGCAAAATCCACAGCATCTGGTCGCCCAGTTGCCTCCCCTGCTCTGGCCAGGAGGGAGGCCCCGGCGGCTGGATGGCGGTAGACGGTAGGGCCAGGGCTGCATCGCTGAAGGCTGAGTCGTTGTCCTGGGGAGAGGGCTGAGCCGTTGGAGTGGCTGCGTCAGCCTCGCCCGCCGAGTTCAGCCCTGGGGCAGAGTCGTCAGCCTCCGCCAAACCTGCTTCATCTAGCACCAGGGTAGCGGGGGGTAGCTCCTGGGTGGCTGGAAAGATAATCCTGGCTGCATCCGCCAGTCGCCAGGTAAAGGTGTGCATGGCGTAGGGCTGGTGAGCCGTCGTCAGGCGCAGATAAATGCGCAGGGGCACCGCGTCAACCTCGGCCAAGCTAGCATTGGCCAGTCCCAGGGTAGGCATGATCTCGGTAACGGCAGCCTCCAGAGACTTTAGCAGCCGATTGGGGTCCCTAACCTCAGGGCCACCATGCTGAGCCATCACCAGCAGTCGCCCGCCGTGCTCAACACAGCTAATTGCTAGCTCAGGCTCCTCAGCCTTGGCCTGTAGATGGGCCACCAAGCCCTGGCTGAGGGCGTCAAGGCTGGCATAGGTGGGAGGTGGAAAAGTGGCCATAGGGTGTGAATGGATGACGATTTAAACAATAGAAGCTCCCAGTCGTCGCGCTGCCCCGGTGATGGCCTAAGCCCTGTTAACCACGGCCTTAGCCTTGTGAGTATGCTAGTGCAAGGTCGCCATTCTGGGACAATCAATTCCAGCAATTACGGGTCTATCGGCTTTGCTATGCAGCTTGAAGCAGATGA
>CAYUBC010000698.1:0-1893 GCA_964442885.1 uncultured bacterium
CGTCTAGCTCCTTCCCAATTTTTATGGTGAATTCCGGTTCCTCGCCCCAGCGTCAACGCTTGCGGCGGTGCTTGCAAAAACTTGGCCTCCCGGCAGATCTGGAGGTTAACTGGGCGCGCCTGGATCTGGCCCTTACCCATGAGTCGGCTGACCCCACCGACAACTACGAGCAGCTAGAACTGTTGGGGGATGCCGTGCTGCGGCTGGCCGCTACGGAGTGTTTACAGGAGACGTTTCCCGATGCGTCGGTGGGAGAATTATCGGTGCTGCGGGCTGGGCTGATTAGCGATCGCACCCTGGCCCAGCTAGCCGCCCAGTTGGGGGTGGAGAGCTATCTGCTGACCTCACCCGCTATCAAGTCACGCGGTTTGCCGACCCAACGTCTGGCCGATGCCTTGGAGGCGGTGATTGCCGTGCTGTACCTCGAAACCCGCGACCTCAGCCTGATTCGCCCCTGGTTAGACCCCCACTGGCAGCGATTGGCCCACACCCTGCACCAAGACCCCGTCCGTCGAAACTACAAGGATGCTCTGCAACAGCTTACCCAGGCTGAGGATCGCACCCTACCTGAGTACCGCACCGTAGAGCAACGCCCCGTGGATGGTGATCCGCAGCGATATTACTCGGAGGTCTGGTTTCGGGAAACCTGTTGGGGAACCGGCTACGGCCCCACCAAAAAGCAAGCCGAACAGGCAGCGGCGGCGGTGGCCTACGAGCGGCTCAAGCCCACCCCCCACACCCCTACCCATGACGTCTCTGCCTCCCCCCGTTAACCTTGCCCTGGTCGGTTTAGGCCGCTGGGGTACCCACCTGCTGCGAAACTTTTTAGCTCTGCCCGCTGCCCGCGTTGTGGCAGTGGTTGATGCCAACCCGCACCGCCTGGCCCAGGTACGCCACCAATTTTCCTTACCGGATACGGTGCTGGGCTACGAGCATTGGACCACGGCCCTGGCCTTAGCAGACCTGGATGCCGTGGTTGTGGCTACCCCCGCTGGCACCCATTACCCCATCATCAAAGCCGCTCTGGAAAAACGTCTCCACGTCCTCAGCGAAAAACCTGTGACCCTGGATAGCGCTAGTAGCGCCGAACTGTGCCGCCTCGCCACCCGTCAGGAACGGCAGCTTGTGGTGGATCACACCTACCTGTTTCATCCGGCGGTGCAGCGGGGATTTCAGCTTTGCCAACAGCAAGAGTTGGGACACCTCCGCTACGCCTATGCCGCCCGCACTAACCTTGGCCCGGTGCGGCCCGATGTGGATGCGTTTTGGGATTTAGCGATTCACGACATCTCCATTCTGAACCACTGGCTGGGACAGAGGCCAACTCAGGTTTCCGCCTGGGGCAGCATTTGGCTTCAACCGCAGGGCCTGCCCCATTTCCCCACGGGCCTGCGCGATGTGGGCTGGGTGCGGCTGACTTACCCCAACCAGCTAGAAGCGCTGATCCATGTCAGTTGGCTCAATCCTGACAAGCAGCGGCGGCTGGGGCTGGTGGGCGATCGCGGCACCCTCATTCTGGATGAAATGACCCCGGACTCGCCCTTAACCCTTTACCAGGGCACCTTGAACCCATCTGAACCTAGCTTTGTGCCAGCAGGGCTTTCCCAGCAACCCTTGGCCCTTGCCGCCGCTGAGCCCCTAGAGCAAATGTGCCGCCATTTTCTGGATTGCGTACAGAACAGCCGCCCGTCAGCCCTGTCCTCTGGTCAGGTTGCTACGGGGTTGGTTCAAGTGATGGAGGCAATTTCCCAAGCCGCGGAAACAGGAACAACCGTCTTGGTATGACCGTGCCGGACATTCAAAATTACGTAGGGTACATTCGCGTCAGCAATGCACCTAGGGACTCGCAAGAAAATAAGATACCCATTGCCATCTTTCCTACGGGTGCATTGC
>CAYUBC010000699.1:0-1889 GCA_964442885.1 uncultured bacterium
CGTAGTCGGTCACCGAGTCGATCACATCCACGGTCATGTGGCCAAGGCTATGGCTGGCTACCCGGCTGAGGTCAATGTCCGACGTATCCAGAATTTTGTACTCGGTAATGGTCGTACTGGCGGCAAAGATGGCGTCGGTGATATTGGCTGGGGCCGGGCCACCGTTGCCAATGTTGTACTTGACGCCAAAATCTTCCTCTGGCCCACCGGGGTTGTGGCTGGCAGAGAGGATGATGCCGCCAAAGGCATTGTTCTTGCGAATCACGCAGGAGGCCGCCGGGGTAGAGAGAATCCCATCTAGCCCCACCAGCACCCGGCCAAAGCCGTTAGCCGCGGCCATTTTCAGGATAATTTGAATGGCCTCACGGTTGTAGTAACGGCCATCGCCGCCCAGCACCAGGGTTTGGTTCTGGTACCCTTCTAGGCTGTTAAAAATTGACTGGATGAAATTTTCTAGATAGTTGGGCTGCTGAAACGCCCTAACCTTTTTCCGTAGGCCGGAAGTACCAGGTTTTTGGTCGGTGTAGGGCTGAGTAGAAATGGTTTGAATACTCATAGGGTCCAAATTTGCTCCGAGATTAACCAGGTGCAACCCCAGGATAAGTTCCTAAGTCAGATTAGGCGACAAACCGTAAGGGTAGGTTAAGGGTGAGGGTTAATCGGCAATTTAGGCGTCAGTCAGGAATGGGACGGCTGGTTGGTGTAGTTGTCCACAGCATTTGCCAAGTTCACGTCTTAATCAGGGAAATTTGCCTCTACGACCCATGCCCCAGCAACTCTTATCGTTTACCCAATCCCGCCCGACGGCTGGCTACAACGACCTGCCTGCCCTAGTCGCGTTCTACGAACAATGCGAAGTTGTTGATCAGCTTGACGGTGCCCCCTCGCTGACTGACTTGCAGCGGCGGCTGGATCATCCCCCGCCGGGTGGGGTGCAGTGTCGCCAGCTTTGGGAAACTCCCGACGGTCAACTGGTGGGGGTCGTGAACCTGTGGATTGATGACCCCACCGATGCCACCGAAGACCTGGAAGCCTGGCTTGGTGTCCGCATCCATCCCGACTATCGCCAGGGCACCCTGGAAACTGAGCTATTAACCTGGGGTGAAGAGCAGGTGCTGGCCAAAGCGGCAGACTGTCAGCGGCCCGCCCGCATTTGTGCCGGGGTCAGGCGCGATCGCCCCTACTACTGCGACCTGTACGCCAACCAGGGCTACCAGCCCGTGCGCTGGTTCCACGATATGCATCGCCCCCTGACCGAGCCCATCCCGCAACCCCAGTTTCCCGAAGGCTTCAGCGCCCGCCCCACCCTGGCCGAGGAAGCAGACGCCTGGGTGGAAATGTTCAACCAATCCTTTGTGGATCACTGGAACTTTTCGCCCATGACCCTGGCCGATCGCCAGTATCGCCTTACCTACCCCACCTACCAACCAGAGCTAGACTGGGTCGCCGTGGCCGCCGATGGCACCCTGGCCGCCTTCTGCGGAGCCCACATTCCCCACGAAGACAACGCCCGCAAGCAGCGAAAAGAAGGGTGGATTAACATTCTCGGCACCCGCCGGGGCTATCGCCGCCAGGGGCTAGCCCGCGCCCTGCTGCTCCAGGGCTTGCACCAACTCCAGGCCGCCGGGCTAGAAACCGCCCTGCTCGGTGTAGATAGCCAAAACCCCAACCAGGCCCAGAGCCTCTATGAATCCGCCGGGTTCCAGGTCAAGGAGAGCTACGTAACCTACGAGAAATGCCTCAAGGTTTAACGTCTTGAAGTAACCCACCCCTGCCGCTCCTGGGAATAACCCACCCCTGCCCCTCCCAGGAGGCTACTGTGTATACACATCTCGGCCCTCACCCCCTCAGTCCCCCTCTCCCAAAAATGGGAGAGGGGGAGGCCGGAC
>CAYUBC010000700.1:0-1889 GCA_964442885.1 uncultured bacterium
CCCTTGATATTTTCGTTTTTGGCTTCAACAACAATCAGAGCCGGAGCACTAACATAGAGCTGCTGGGGCGAACGGCAAATGATGAAATCGCAAAAGCCGGTCAAGCCCTGGGCTGGGTCTACACTAAACTCAACTCCTGAAAACAGGCTAATCTGGTTGTGCAGCAAGCGTTTGAGTTCAACCAGTAGTGGCGCAATAATCATCTCGGAACGTGCTTTTTCGGTGTTGATAGACAGGGCCAGCGGCACGCTGTAGTCAAGATAAGCTCTGAACGGATCAACCAGAGGCACAGGCTGAATACCCTGGGCAAACAAATTCTGGTTACTCTCGATGGTAAGTCCAAACTGCTGGCTGACCTGTTCTAGGGTGAAGTCTTTGTAAGACATGGGCCACCGCCGAAGGGTATGGGGACATTCGTTAAGGCTATTGCTTCAAAGTATAGAGACTAGTACCGCTACCCAGAGTTCAAAAGGCAAAATTCAACGTGAAAAATCCTTAGGGCATTGGTGTTTCAAGCGTCCTGAACGGCAGCAATAAGCCTGCCGTTCAGGACTGAGGCTGGGATGGAGGCGGCTGTGGTGCGCTCATTCCGGTTGGCTTTCTCCGGGGTTAAAGGTTATCCTCCCAAGCAAGGATGCTTACATTTAGCAAGGATTACCGATCTATGGCCGCCCCCGTCAGCCTGATTCGCGCCCAGTCTTACCATATTCCCGACTTACAACAGTCACTTCATGCGGTGCTAGCGCCCCTAGGGGGCATGGGGGCGTTTGTGAAGTCGGGCGATCGCGTCCTGCTGAAACCCAACCTGCTGACCGGAGCCCGCCCCACCAAGGAATGCACCACCCGCCCCGAACTGGTCTACTGTGTAGCCCAACTGGTGCAAGAGGCTGGGGGCAAGCCCTTTTTAGGGGATAGCCCGGCCTTTGGCAGCGCCTACGGAGTGGCAAAGGCGAATGGACTGCTGCCCCTGGCCCAGGCGCTGAATCTGCCGATTGTGGAACTGCACGGCCACCGCTACCCCACCACCAACCCAGAATTTGACCACCTGCGCTTGTCGAAGGAGGCGATGGAAGCCGATGTCATCATCAACCTGCCCAAGGTAAAGTCCCACATGCAGTTGACTGTCACCCTGGGGGTGAAAAACCTATTTGGCTGCGTTCCCGGCAAAATGAAAGCCTGGTGGCACATGGAAGCTGGCAAGGATGTGCAGCGCTTTGGCACCATGCTGGTGGAAACCGCCCGCCTGCTCGATCCGGCCTTGACCCTGGTGGATGGGATTATTGGCCACGAAGGCAACGGCCCCAGCGGTGGCGAACCCAGAGACTTAGGCATTTTGGCCGCCAGCCCCGATGTTTTTGCGGTGGATCGGGCAATGGTGGAAGCGCTGGGGGTAGATCCGCTAGCCGTGCCTACGGTGGCTCAATCCCTGCGGTTGGGATACTGCCCCGCCTGGGACGACATCGCGTTTCCGCTCCTCACCCCAGAGGAGGTGCGCCTGGCGGACTGGCAACTGCCCACAGAACTTATGCCCATCGACTTTGGCCTGCCCCGCGTAGTGCGGTCTACCTTCAAACACCTCTATATTCGCTTTATCAAAGAGCCAATGGCGGTTTATGGGGGCGGGGTTAGAAGTGAGTAGGCTAGGGGGTGAGCAGTGCCCACCCCCTTAGCGTTACTCCAGCAGCAGGATTTTATCCATCACCACCATCCACTGGTGGGTGGGGTTGGGTGCCTCCGTAGAGCCGGGGCTACCCGTAGGCACGGGGAGCGGCTCGCACCAATCATTCGGGTCGGCATAGCCAAGGCGATGCAGGATTTTGATGGCGCGGTCTAGCCCCCGCAAACTGCCGTAGAGCACATGGCGCACTCGCTCCGGCTGGGGCTGCGGT
>CAYUBC010000701.1:0-1885 GCA_964442885.1 uncultured bacterium
GCAGGGAATTTGTGATCTACTGAGTCTACAAAGCTACCCTTAATGGTTTTCAGCACGGGTTTATAGGTGAGTTAAAACGCTATAAAACCAACTAATCAATACTCAAAGCGTTTCAACGTCGGCTTATAGGAGAGTTAAAACGCCATAAGCCAACCCAATCAATGCTTTGTGAATATCTACAAACGCTTATGCCTGAGTTATTCAGCTATAAGCGTTTTCAATCTCACAGGCCTACCAATTTTGCCCGACCAGCCCTACTTGGCCCTGGCTTCCAGGTTTTCCAGACGGCTTTTGAGTTCCTGGTTGGTTTTCTTGAGGTCGTCAATATCCTGCTGGAGTTTTTCGACGGCCTGGTCTTTGCCCAGGGCACGCTGTACCTGCTGCACGGCTTCCTGGGCGCGCCGCCGCACTCGACCATCGGGGGTATGGTCGGCCAGGGCTTGCAGGATGGTGATTGCCCGTGGGGTCTCGATTCCTCCCAGGGCGGTAACGGCGGCCACCTGAGTGAGGAAAAAGGTTTCACTGGCGATGAGCTCCAGCCGGTCCAGAATCCGCTCTAGGTTAGCTTTGGTCTGGCCCTTAGAAATCGCCCCCAGGGCCCGAATGGCGGCCAGACGCAGGGCTTGGGGGGTGCCCAGCTCGGTGTATTGCAGCACTAAGTCTAGAGCCTGCTCGGAGGATTTGAACTGGCTCAGAGCACCGATGGCTCCAGACCGGACAGTTTCATTCCAGCCCTGGCGCTCTTGCAGGATGTTCTCCAGCAGGGTCAGGGTCTTTTTAGCCTTGGATTTGCCGTTCAGGTCGGCGGCCCCTACCCGACCCAGGGCGCGGATGGCGGCGGCTTCCACGTAGTAGCTGGGATCGCCCTGCTTGGCGATCGCCCTCAGTGCCTTGTAGCTGGCCAGGGTTTTAAGGTCTCCCAGGGACTCTACCACCGCCCGGCGGACGCGGGCTTCGGGGTCGTGCCGCCCCTTTAGCAGGGCATCCAGGGCCTGGTCTAGCTTCACCGAGGCCAGTTGCTCGGCCACCTCCGTTCGCACGCCCCAAAACGGATCATCGGTAAGCGCCTCCGCCAGGGCGTTGACCGCCTCCAGATTGCCCTTCTTCGCCAGAGCAATGGCGGCCTCAATACGGGAGAGGGGGTCGGGGTCGTGCTTAAGCTGGGCCTTGAGTTCCAGTAGGGGATACTCTAAGGTCACAGTTTTAAGGTAGTGGTTGCCCTGGTCGAAGCTGATGAAATCTGGCTTTTTCTCCAGCGGAAAGAATAGTGCCTGCTCTCGCTCATGCAGGCGCACGGTAAAGGACTTGACCTCGACCAGGGGCCTATCCCCCTGGCTGACGTAGCCAAAGCCAATGGGAAGGCGCAGGTCAAACAGGCCGCTACTGCTGGTGGTGTCGCCATCCTTGGCCTGGGTCTGGGTGACGGTGACTTTGGCCAGGTTGCTGTCGCCATCCCAGCTATAGGCCACCTTGTAGTCGGGGTGGCCGCCGCGCAGCACGTACTGATCAAACAGGGGGCGCAGGTTAAGCCCGGTGGCTTTGTCGATGGCCCGCAGCAGGTCAACGGTTTCTACGGTGCGGTGAGCATTGTCCTGCACGAAGGTTTGAACCGCCCGCCAGAACAGGGCATCTCCCAGCTCAGCGCGAATCATGTGGTAGACACAGGCCCCCTTCTCGTAGATGTGGCGGTCGTAAAGCTCGATCGCCTCCCGGTAGATGTGGGTGACCATGGGGCGGCGGTAGCGGCCCTTATCTTCAGAAAAGTAGCTGCGGGCTTCCCCCAAGCGATAGTAGGCGGCTTCCTCAGCGCCGTACTCTTGCTCAGTCCACAGCACCTCGGAGTAGGTGGCCATGCCCTCCTTCACCCAGGCGTGGCTCCAGTGGT
>CAYUBC010000702.1:0-1885 GCA_964442885.1 uncultured bacterium
CCCTCAATCCTGAGGGTGCGCCCTGCAACAGCGGCAATCGCGGCTCCCTGGAACAGCACTGCTCCGTGCAGGCCATTCAGCGAGAAACCGGGCTAACTCCGGCGGCCCTGTTTGACCAGGCTAAGGCGGGGGATGCAGCGGCGATCTCCTTCTGGCAAACCTATGGCTACTGGCTGGGGGCGGGGCTGGCCAGCCTGATCTACATTCTCACCCCAGAGGCCGTGATTCTTGGCGGCGGCATCAGCGCGGCGGCGGAGTTATTTCTGCCCACTACCCAGGCGGAAATAGAAGCGCGGGTTTTGCCCAGCTCGCGGGAAGGAATGCCCATCCTCATCGCTGAGCTGGGGAATCGAGCGGGCATAGTTGGCGCGGCCCGGCTGGCGTTGCAAGCGTTTGTGGCATCACCCAATTAAGCTGGAGATCCCTTGACAACCCCCTACCTCCCCTGGGGTAAAGCGCTCGTAACATCATCCCAGCGATGTGGCTACAGAATGTTCTGACTATGTAAAAAGAAATAGGCCAGTCGAGCCAGACTCAGGCCAATAAAGGATAGCAGGATGATAGCGATCGCAACGTTGACAATATCCCAAACAGACTTCATGGCGACCTGTAAAGCGCTAAAGTTGTTTAGTATTGTCCCGCTCTTTGAGCGGTGAGGTAACTTGCGCTCATGAATCGTCGCACATTTTTAGCTGGCACGGTCGGGGTTTCCTTAGCGGCTTTGGCGGCGGGCTGTCAACCGGTGGTAACTGGGGATCTGAGCCTGGCGCTACTGGCCGGATCAGTCCCGGTTCAATTGATTCAAGCTTTTCAGCGACAGCAGGCCGAGGCCGGTAAAGTGGGCGTGCTGGCCAAAGACTCTTTACTTGCCCTCTATTCTTTGCTCCAAAGCTGGCATCAGAAAGATCAAGACACCAGCAATACTAGCGGGTCACAGCGCCAGGAATCGGGAGTGGCTAATTGGGTTACCCAGGCCGACTATTGGCTAGCCTCGGCCATTCAGCAGGGACTGATTCAGCCGATTGAAACAGCGGCAGTAGAACGCTGGTCACAACTGCCCCCCCTGTGGCCTCAACTCGTAACACGGGATGAGCAGGGACAGCTAAACGAAACCGGTAAGGTTTGGGCCATGCCCTACCGCTGGACGGTGCTGGCCATTCTCTACGACGCTGGCCGATTCAAAGGATCGCTAGAAACCTGGAATGACCTGCTGCAACCCGCCCTGGCGCGGCAACTGCTCTTGCCTGACCATCCTCGCCTGGTGTTAGGACTGGCGCTCAAAGCCCTGGGAGCTTCTGCCAACCATGAGGATCCAACCGCTGTCGCTGGTCTGGAGGACTTTCTCACCCAACTCCAGGGCCAGGTGAGATGGTACAACTCAGAACACACCCTCAAATCCCTGATTATCGGCAATGCCACCGCAGTAGTCGGCTGGTTAGACGCCATGCTCCCGGTAGCCGAGCAGTATCGCCACCTGCGCATAGCCGTACCCACCCAGGGCACCCTGGCCAGCGCCGACCTCTGGGTCAAACCCAGCCGCGCCCAAGCCCCCGATCCCCTGGCTACAGACTGGCTCAACTTTTGCCTGAGCGATGACTTTACCCACCAGATGGCTGTCTACAGTGGCGGACTCTCCCCCTGGCTCTGGGGAACAGCCGCTGAGCAGCTACCCGATGGGCTCCAAGCCCAGAAGGCCATATTTGAGTCACCCACAGTACTCGAACAAAGCGAGTTTTTGCTGCCCCTAACGTCAACTGCCCAGGCCAGGTACGATGACCTCTGGCAGCAGCTACGGACAGCAGGGTGAAGGCAAAAGGCAGAAGGACGAAGGATGAAAATCCAAAATCCAAAATCAGCAATCCAAAATCAGCAATCCAAAATCTAC
>CAYUBC010000703.1:0-1872 GCA_964442885.1 uncultured bacterium
AACCGACGGGTAGCCAGGATAGCGCCGTTTTCATCCAGCGGGTCAAACAAAAAGCCGTTGACGCCATCGGTAACAATGTCTGGAATGCCGCCAGAGTTAGCCGCAACCACCGGACAGCCCGTAGCCATGGCCTCTAGCAGCACCAACCCCAGGGTTTCGGTGCGGGAGGGGAAGACAAAGGCATCCGCTGAGGCATAGGCCGAGGCCAGATCTTCGCCAGCCAGATAGCCGACAAAGTGGGTGGGGGTATCGGCAAAGTGGGCTTCTAGCTCAGCCCGGTAGGGGCCATCCCCCACCAGGGCCAGCCGCGCTCCAGGAATGGCCTGGAGAATGGGCTTAATGCGGTCAATTTCTTTTTCCGCCGACAGCCGACCAATGTAGAGCAGGAGTGGTGCTTCAGGATGCCCCTGGGACAGGCGATCGCGCATGGTCGCACTGGCGAACTCTGGCCGAAATAGCTCGGTATCTACCCCGCGCTGCCACACCTCTACCCGCTCTACCCCGTGGGCCGAAAGTTCCGATTGCATGGCGGTAGAGGTTACCAGGTTAATCTGGGCCTGGTTGTGCATGGCCTTGATGATTTCCCACATCAGCCCCTCCAACATGCCCAGACCGTAGTGCTCCAGGTACTTGGGCAGGTGGGTATGGTAGGAGGCCAACAGCGGCAAATCCATGGTTTTGCTGTAGTAAATCCCCGCCAGCCCTAAGACCGCTGGGTTCACCACGTGCACCAAATCCGGCTGAAATGCTTCTAGTGCCTCCCCAATGGACGGGCGCGGCAGAGCTAGCTTAAGTTCTGGGTAGAGCGGCAGCGGAAAACCTGACACCCCGTGGATCTTTGCCCCCCGGTACTCTCGCAGCCCTCCTTCCGGAGAAAACACCAAAACCTGATTACCCTGGCGTTGCAGGTGGTCAACGGTGTGCTTGAGACGAGTGACGATGCCATCAACTTTGGGCAAAAAGGTCTCAGTGAAGAGAGCAATTCGCATAGGAAACGAGGGGAGTAAGAGTAGAAGGGAAAAGGAAACCGAACCAGGCAGGGGGGAAGCAGCAATGATGGGTGTTGAACTTTGAGTTTTGAGTCAATTTTCTCTAAAACAACTCAAAATCGGCCATTCAACCGGCAAAACCATGGCCAGTGCCCCACCCCTTAGCGCCTAATCGCGCCGCCACTTCACCTTGGGCATAATCTGCGCCTGGTCAACTCGGCCTTTGTACTTAATGGCAAAGTTGAGCAAGCTATCGAGCAGAGAATCAGAAAGGTAGTGGGGCTGTAGGCCCAAATCTAGCAGGTTAGTATTCTTGGCGTTGAAGTAGTGCTCTTCGGCTTCGACGCGGGGGTTGTCCATATAGTTAATATCGACATCCAGACCCAGGGTGTTGCCGGCATTCTTAACCATCATGGCCAGATCGCCAACGCTGAACATTTCCGTGAACTGGTTGAAGACCCGGAACTTGCCCGAGTCAGCGGGGTTGGCAATGGCGATTTCCACACAGCGCACCGTGTCGCGAATATCGAGGAAGGCGCGGGTTTGTCCGCCCTTGCCGTAGACGGTGAGGGGATGCCCCACGGCGGCCTGAATGCAGAAGCGGTTGAGGGCCGTACCAAAGACCCCGTCGTAGTCAAGACGGTTGATCAGCAGTTCGTCCATGCCGGTTTCTTCGGTCAAAACGCCGTAGACCACGCCCTGGTTCAGGTCGGTGGCGCGTAGACCCCAGATTTTGCAAGCAAAGTGGATGTTGTGGGAGTCGTGTACCTTGCTCAGGTGATAGAACGAGCCCGGCTGCTTGGGGTAGGGCAGGGTATCCTTACGACCATTGTGCTCAATGGTGATGTAACCCTCTTCAATATCGATGTTGGGGGTGCCGTAC
>CAYUBC010000704.1:0-1866 GCA_964442885.1 uncultured bacterium
GGTCGTTTCATTCTCATTCTGAGACTGCTACAGAGTTTTCTGCACCACTAAGGCAGGGGTGAAGTCCCTACTGGAGGCGGGGTATCTACTCTGTCACAATAAATACGAATAAATACGACCAATCTGAGAGCCTCGCCTGACTTGGAATTAGCCAGGGCTGGAGCCCTCCCCCAGGTCGCTCTCCCGCTGGACTCCGCCTGGATATTAGGATACTGGCATGGCACTAAAACGACCGATATTGGTAGGTGGCCTAGGACTCTCAGCCAGCCTGTGGCTGCTGGGCAGCGTCCACGTTGGGCTGTTCGATAGCTCTACCTTGCTCAGTGTCATGGCCTTGGGGTCTGGCCTCTGGTGGTGGCGGCAGCGCAGCCCGGCCCCCGCCCCAGCTCGGCCCATTGCCCCGCCCGTGGTGGATCGGGCCAGGGTGGAGGCTCAGCTAGCCACGCTCAAATCCCTGATTGAAACCCTGACGGTTGAGGCGGCACTGGTGCCAGAGTCAGGAACCGACAACGATAAAGCCCTGGTTAGAGTAAAAGACTACGAATGGCAGCGTCAGAATTTACAAATGGCCCTCGACCGCAACACGCTACAGGTCGCGGTGGTGGGCGATCGCCGCACCGGCAAGACCACACTGATTGAGCAGCTGAACTTTGTCTCCGAGGCTGACAGCGCCGCGCCACACCTGGCGTTCCGTGAAGTTGCCCTTGGCCCTGAGTCCCCGCCGCTAGCCGACGAGCTAACCGACGATGCCATCCTGCTGATTACCGATGGCGACATCACTGACTCCACTCTGACCTTGCTGAAAGAGCGGGTCATTGCTGGGCAGGGCGCGATGGTGGTGTTCAACAAGGCCGACCACTATGACCCCGCCGACCAACACCTGATTTTGCAACAATTGCAGCAACATGCCGCCAGCTTGCCTGCTAGCGTACCGGTGGTGCAGGTAACAGCAGCCCCTCGACCGCTCAAGGTGCGCCGTCACCAGGCCGATGGCAGCGTAGAGGAGCGGTTGGAGACCGTAGCACCGGCGATCGCGCCGCTAGAGTCGGCAATTCAGCAAGCTTTGGTGCCCCAGGCGGCCACCCTGGTAGCGACCACCACCCTCCGCCAGGCCGAAGCCCTGCGCCAGCAAATTCAGACCGACCTGAACGGCGTTCGCCGCCAGCGTGCCCTGCCGCTGATTGAGCAACTCCAATGGCTAGCGGCTGGAGCTGCTTTTGCCAACCCCGTCCCCACCCTGGATGTGCTGGCCACGGTAGCCATCAACGGCCAGTTAATTATGGATTTGGGTAAACTCTACGGCTTTAACCTCTCCCTAGAAGAGGCCAAAACCGCTGCCGGTACCCTGGCCAGCCTGACGGTGAAGCTGGGTCTGGTGGAACTCTCTACCCAGGTACTAACCACCGTTCTCAAGAGCCATTTTGCCACCTATCTGGCGGGAGGCACCGTGCAGGGGCTCAGCGCCGCCTATCTAACCCGCATGGCGGGCCTGAGTTTGATCGACTACTTTGAGCAAGCGGCTTTGGCTGGCACTCCCGCCCAATCCATTTCCTGGGACGCCATTGCCCAACGCTTGCAAACCGTGATTCAGCAAAATCGGCAAATTACCCTGCTGCAAGCCCTGGTCAAGCAGGGGATTAGTATTCTCAAACCAGCGGCCACCCCCGTTGCCCTGCCCGCCAGCCCTGCCACCCTCCTCCAACTCACTACCCCAGTTCCCATACCAGAACCCGCTACCCTAGACACCGACAGCATTACCGCCCGCGATACCTCAAAAATAAGAATCGGCTCGGAATTAGGCGAATGGTCATTGGATGGTGAATTCGATCAAGCCGCAATTGGCGGTAAGAAACTCTACGCATATCG
>CAYUBC010000705.1:0-1864 GCA_964442885.1 uncultured bacterium
CTCTGGCCAGGGGGGACGGTGGTAGTCCAAAACCTGCCCTGCAGTCAGGCGATCCTGGCAATGGGCGGGGCAACCATTCAGAAGGATTTGCCCAGCCTCAATACGGGCCTGCCACTCAGCCCGGCTGGAATGGCGATAGCACGTCGCATAAAACTCCAATACCGCAAGCCCCTGCTGATCCGGAGCAATGCGATCGCGATATACCCAACCTTGATTCATCACAACCCAACCTTAGCCATCTATGCCAGAGGCTGTAATGCGTCCAGAGACTGGCCTATCCCCTCAGATAGCCTACCAGCCGAGACCGATGCGAAGCGCGTCTTGCCGCCCACCCAGTCACCCATCCGTGAGGTCAAGGACGGCGGAACGTCCTTGTCGAAGGGGCCTGGGGGCAGCCGAAATGCCCCCAGCGACAGATTTGGCTGCCTAGCAACCCTTCCCCACCAACCCTTCTCTAGCAACCCTTCCCCGCCAACCCTTCCCTGCTACCCCTTCCCTGCCAACCCTTCCCTGCCAGAATTACACCAACCGCTTCACCCGCTCCTTCGCCTCCTGCCGAAGCTGACGGGCAATGCGAAATAGTTCTTCGCCCGTATGGAGATAACTCTCTTCATAGCTAACGGTAAAGCGCTCCATCTCCTCCACACCATCCTCAAGCTGACCCAGGCAGTGGTAAACATCTGCCGCCACGCCAGCCGTACTAGCCGGATTAGCCATCGCCTGAAACCTGGCCCTGGCCTGCTCCAACCAGGTATGGCACTGATCTAGATAGGCTTGAAAGCCTGCCATCAATTCGTCATCAAAGGGATCGGCTGAGAGCTTGCGAATTTCGGCCTTCAGCGGCGACATCACCTTCGCCATCAGACGATCCACCGGCGCATACACCAGCTTTAACCAAGCATCTACCTGGGCTTCTGAGGACTGATGAGCCTGCCGCTGTTGGCGATACAAGTCCTGCATATCTGCCGTGCGCTTGGCTCGCTGCGCCGCACTATCTTCCACACTAACGCTAGATAACCCACGCCGCTCCTGGTCATACATCACCCGCCGAGACGGGTCACCAATCACCTCGTAGGCGGTATTAATGCGAGCAATACGTTCATGGGAGGCGCTTTCAGTTTGGCTATCAGGATGGAATTGTTTCGCCAGACGGCGATAGGCCCGTTTAATCTCCGCCTGGGTCGCCGTTTCGTGAACTTCGAGGGTTTGGTAGTGGGTGGGTTGTGCCATAGAGCCATTGTAGAAGAGGCCACAGAGGAAGGAAAGGGCTGGCGATGGCAGTCTGAAGAAAGCCTGATGGAAACAGGAGAAAGTTGCAAGCCTTGGGTGTTGAGTTCAAAATTCAAAACTCAAAACTCAACCCCTCCCTTCCCATAACCATTCAGACGTACACTAGGTTATTAAGAAATATTTCAGCAAACCACCGTGACTGATACTCTCGCCTCACCTCGCCAGCGTCAGCGACCTGCCTTACCCCTGAAAACACTCTGGGCCGATACCTTAACTGTATTTTGGGGCGACTGGCTCGACCTGCGAGTGCGCTTGCCCCAGGTGGCGGCGTCTGGTCTGGTATCCCCGCTTATTTATATCCTGGCCTTTGGGTTGGGCCTGGGGAGCGCCATTGATCAGGTCACGACGCCGCCAGCCGGAGATAACTATCTGGAGTTTATTCTGCCGGGGATGGTGGCGCTGTCGTCGATGGTGATTAGCTTCGGCGGAACCACGTTTTCGATTTGTGGCGATCGCCTCTTTACCAAAACCTTTGAGGAAATGCTGCTCTATCCAGCCCATCCTCTGGCGCTGCATCTGGGCAAAATGCTGGCGGGCATTGTGCGCGGTACGTTAACGGCGGGGTCGGTCATTC
>CAYUBC010000706.1:0-1864 GCA_964442885.1 uncultured bacterium
CCGCTTAGACCTGACCATGGTCAGTGGGTTTATTAAGCACGCTATTTCCCTTCCGCTGAAGTTTTATGAGTCGCGCCGGGTGGGGGATATCCTCACTCGTGTGCAGGAAAACCAGAAAATTCAGCGCTTTTTAATTGGCCAGGTGATGCTGGCCTGGCTGAGCTTTCTGACCGGTTTTGTCTATTTGGGGTTGATGCTGTACTACAACCGCCAGCTCACCCTGATGGTGCTGGCGCTCATTCCGCCGATTATTATCATCACGCTGGTGGCAACGCCGTTTTTACGACGAATTTCCCGCGAAATTTTTAAGGAAGCCGCCAACCAAAACTCAAACCTGGTGGAAATGATGAACGGCATTGCCGCCGTTAAGTCTGCGGCGGTGGAGCAGGAGGTGCGCTGGCGCTGGGAAGATTCCCTCACCCAGCTCAATAATGTGGCCTTTAGGGGGCAAAAGTTTGGCACTGGTTTGGAGGCCGTCAACGGTGCCGTCAACACCCTGGGCAGCACCGCCCTGCTCTGGCTGGGGGCTTCTATGGTGATTCAAGATCAGCTCACCATTGGCCAGTTTGTGGCCTTTAACATGATGATCGGCTATGTCCTGGGGCCAGTGGTCATGCTGGCTAACCTGTGGGATGAGTTGCAGGAAATTTTTATTTCCGTCGAGCGATTAAACGATGTGTTTGAAGCTCAACCCGAAGAACCCCCTGGTCAGCCTTTGCTACTGCTGCCCTCGATTCAGGGCGAGGTGGTGTTTGAGGCGGTGACCTTTCGCTATGACGAGGATGCCGACCAAAATACCCTGGAAAATCTGTCCTTTCGCGTCCAGCCAGGCCAAACCCTGGCCATTGTGGGGCGGAGCGGTTCTGGCAAGACAACCCTGGTCAAACTCCTGGAAGGGCTGTACCACCCCAACCGGGGGCGAGTGTTTATCGATGGCCATGACATTCGCCATGTGTCGCCCTATTCCCTACGGGCGCAACTGGGGGTGGTGCCCCAGGAATGTTTTTTGTTTTCGGGCACCATTCTTGAGAACATTACCCTCTACCGCCATGATTTCTCCCTGGAGCAAGCGGTGGAGGCGGCTAAACTGGCGGAGGCCCACGCCTTTATTCAGGCCCTACCGCTGGGCTACAACACCAAGGTCGGAGAACGAGGATCGATGCTGTCGGGGGGGCAGCGGCAGCGCATTGCCATTGCCAGAGCCCTGCTGGGCGACCCGCGAATTTTGATTTTGGATGAGGCCACCAGTTCCCTTGATACCGAGTCAGAGCGGCGATTTCAGCGCAACCTGATGCAGATTAGTCGCGATCGCACCACCTTTATCATTGCCCACCGCCTGTCTACGGTACGCAACGCCGACTGTATTTTGGTGCTGGAACGCGGTGTTTTGGTAGAACAAGGCAGTCACGAAGATTTGATGGCGGCCAAGGGGTTGTACCATACCCTGGCTCAGCAGCAGCTTGATATTTAGGGCAATATGCTGCACTTCTCAGTTCTTGCTATGGTGATATATAGCGGTTTTCGCTGGTGTGAGATACATGTCGATGCCTGTAACGCTTGTCTGGCAAGGCTTCTGGTGTACCTTATCTGATCAGGAACCGCTATAAGTTTTGCAAACTATGTTGCCTGGCCAACATAGCCTTTCAATGGAGCTGCGATACAGTAACACCCGGAGCACGACATATACAACCCTGCGACTACCGTTTGATCTGAAGAAATTAGCCGAATTCCACCAAGTTAGGTTAATAGAGTTGATGATTGCGGTTATAAATCAGACTAATCAGAACGAAAATCGACAGCAAGGTTTTGTGGCTCTATCGGTCTAGGGATGGGGATGAGCGCCTGAGCGCAGGTAAATGAGGGT
>CAYUBC010000707.1:0-1861 GCA_964442885.1 uncultured bacterium
TCATCGGCTCCGAAGAGGGGGTGCGGGGGGCGATTAATTCCCTGCATTTGCTGCGCTATGCCGAGCAGTTTGAGTGGAGTCGGCTGTTTGCCGTGCCAGAAACGGGGCTGGTAATTCTGCCCCAGCCGGGGGAGGTATTTAGCTACCTGCGGCGCTGGCGACAGGTGAATTAGCGTGTAAGGTGGGCAATGTGTAGCGTGCGTAGGATGAGCATTGCCCACCACAGGTAGCGCTTTGCGATCAGACCTCAGAGTTTTTGCAAAACCCTGGGGTCTGGGGTGTAGGCGTCATCAAGACCTATGTATAGAGGCATTACGAGGCGGGGCAGGCCGATCCCTCTGCCTCCTACAATAGGGGCATTCTTTACTGGCTTTTAACCCTATGTCTATTGAAACTGTTGGTAGTCCCCCCCCTGAAGTGGATCAAATCCGCTCCGTGTTAGAACAGCAGTTGCCCGAGATTATTGCCAGCTTTAACCGGGTTCTGCGAGACGAGTATGGCATCACGGGCATTAGTGTTGGTGGCTTTACTGTAGTGCCTGAAAGTGCCCTAGCTGGCAAAGTCACCTGCGACCAGGATCATTGCGAGATCAATTGAGGCGGGTTGCCTTTAGTTTTGGTGGAGTAGCATTGGTGCTACTCCTAGCCCATACCCGCCACCGAGTTGAGCCCCGTGGCCAATTGCTGCAATGGGCTTGTTGGCCCTGGCACAGTGCCGGACAGCGGCAACCCACCTTGATTAAGAGAGATAGCCTATGACCACTCCCCTGCCCGTTTTAGTCACCGGTGCCACCGGGCGCACAGGCTCTATCGTCATCCAGAAGCTTCGGCAACGGCCAGAGCAGTTCATGGTCAGGGGCTTGGCCCGCTCTGACGCCAAGGTCAGGGAACTATTCGGTAACACAGAGGGGTTTTCCATCGGCGACATCAACGACCCAGCCTGCCTCAACGCCGCGCTGGCAGACTGTGAGGCGCTGGTGATTCTGACCAGCGCCATCCCCCAAATAAAAGCCCCACCAGAGCCAGGGCAGCGGCCAGAATTTTTCTATCCAGAGGGCGACACGCCAGAGCAGGTGGATTACCACGGCCAGGTGAACCAAATCGAAGCCGCCAAAGCCGCCGGGGTAACTCACATTGTGCTGGTAGGCTCAATGGGCGGCACCAACGAGCAGCACCCCCTCAACCGCATGGCCAACGGCAATATCTTGATCTGGAAACGCAAAGCCGAAGCCCACTTGATTGAGTTGGGCATTGACTACACCATCATTCGGGCGGGCGGGTTGTTGGATCAGCCGGGGGGAAAGCGAGAGTTGCTAGTAGGCAAAGATGATACGATGCTCACCCATCCCCCCGAAGGCATTCCCACCTCAATTCCCCGTGCCGATGTAGCGGAACTGGTGGTGCAGGCCTTGCTTGCACCTGCGGCTCGAAACAAAGCGTTTGATGTAATTTCTAAGCCAGAAGGCACCCCTGGAGCGGTGATCACCACAGACTTTCAGGCGCTCTTTGAGCAGACCACGCCAGGACTCTAGTACCGCTACGCGGAGTTCAAAATGCAAAATTCAAAGGGAAAAAATTCTTAGGGCATCAGTGTTTCAAGCGTCCTGAACGGCAGGCTTATTTCTGCCGTAGTGTACTAGGCCCAGGTCAAACCTTGGGAGAACCCAACGGCCCCAGCAGCAGGGCGGGCCAAGGCATCTCTAAATCGGGCACCCATTCGGCATATTGCCGCAGCCCAGGCACCGCATAGGGCAGCACAAACCGCAGCGATCGCAGAGAGGCTGGCCGCTGGCCATCAGCATCAACTACACCCTTAGTGGTGCAGAAAACTTTTTTGAGTCTCATGATGGATGACTTGAACG
>CAYUBC010000708.1:0-1851 GCA_964442885.1 uncultured bacterium
CAGCGGCAACCTCAGCGGCAGGAGTGGCTTCAGCAGCGGGTTCTTCAGCTGGGGCGACTTCGGGTTCCGGCTCCACCGCTGGGGCGGGTGGCGTAACCTCGGCCTCAGCAGCAACCTTGACTTCGGGACTGGCTTCAGCGGCGGGTTCCTCGGCTGGCGCAGCTTCGGGCGTAGCAACTGCCTCGGTTTCAGAGGCTGGAGCTACCTCAAGAACCGCTGGTTCTGCTGCTTCGCTAGCTTCTGCCATCTCTTCAGAAGCGGCATTTTCCTCGACTACGGGCTCCTCAGTAGTCTTGGCTTTAGGCTTAGGGCCACGCATTAGAGCGGGAGGAACAGCGGGCTTCCGGTTTTCCTCGCGGCCTTTGCCACCCCGGCGACCTTTGCCGCCCCGACGCTCACCACTACTCGAACTACTACTAGAGCCACTGCTAGAACTATCACCAATCTTCTTTTTCGGTTTTTCGGGAGGGATCCGCGGGGTTTCAGCCATGACTCGTTGGGGGTTGACACCGAGCCGATCTTACCCCGGTTTGGGTTTGCCTGCTTGAGGCAATCTAGGAGTTGGGCACGTTCTGGTCGGGAGGGGTTGAGGCTGGGGCGATCGCCGCTTTACCATCGGCAGAAAATGGCTCCCTTGGGCTATGGCGATCCAGCACATCTTTAATCCAGGCTTCTTCAATCCAGGTTCTACTAACTACGGCCAGAGGTAGGGCTAGAATCAGCCCCAGTGGCCCTAAAAAGGTGGCGAAGAAAATTTGAGCAATCAGAGTGGCAGCGGGTAGTAACGAAACCTGTTTTTCCATAGCCATGGGAGTAAACCAGTAGCTTTCCAGGTTTTGAATCAGAATGTACAGCACAATGACCGCCAGGGCTGTGCCGGGAGATTGCAATAGGGCAACAAACACTGGAAAAACAGCGCTTAAAGTCGGCCCTAGATTAGGAATAAAGTTGAATAGGCCAGCCAGTACGGCATGGGCAAAGGCGTAGGGCACGCCTAACAGTGACAACCCCGCAAAACTCAGAGTAGCTACAAATAGAGAACTCAGGGCGACGGCTCCCATCCATGACAGCAGAGCCGTTTCGCATCTGGTGAGTATCTCATCGGCGCGGCGACGGTAGTTAGAGGGAAACAGGCGCAAGAGCAGGTTTCTGTAGGCCGGGGGATTAGCCAGCACCATCAGGGTGATAACCACCAGCAGCAGCATTTGCAGCAAAATGACTACAGAATTAGAAAAAAACGTTAAAAAGTTGCCAAACAGCGTTGTGCTGATAGTGGCCACCTGCTGAAGCAAATCGGAAAGGGAGGGTAAGACCTGAAAGTCTGGATCGGGCAACCAGTCCGGCGGGTTGGATTGCAGTTGGTCAAACCAGATGCCTAGCTGCTCAAACCCCTTGGGGGTCAGCTCAAGCAGTTCCTGAAATTGACTGACAAAGAGGGGCAGCACCAGACCTAAAATTACGATCGCGCCCAACAACACCAGAGCAGACGTGACCAATAACGCCCGCGATCGCGGCCAACCATAGAGCCGTACAAACCGGCGAGTCAGGCTATTTAGGGCTGTCACCAAAACCACAGCGGCAAAAATAAGCAGCACAAATTGCCGAAACCGCCACAGGATAAACAGGGCTATACCCAGCAAGGCCAGATTAATCCAGTCAGTTAGTTTCACCTGCGGTTTACCTTGGTCTAGGAACTAAATGGCTGAGCGATAACCGATGGGACTAGGCTCGCGTTTTGTTCTAACCTGCTAGCCTAGCCTGATATGCTGAAAGTTTACTACACGGGTTCTGGTGTTATGGTGTCTTCTCATTCGGCCTCAATTCGCGACCAGCAGCACCCGATGATCCAGA
>CAYUBC010000709.1:0-1846 GCA_964442885.1 uncultured bacterium
GGGGTTCCCCCGCAGCCGCACCGCCGCCAGGTCAAGACGGTTCTCGCCGTAGCCCACCACATCGCCCTGAAAGGTGCGGCCATCGGTGAGCCGCACGGTGACTACGCGCTCATTGCCGACCACGTGGGCGTTGGTCAAAATCAGCCCGCTGGCATCAACGATGCTGCCACTGCCGCCGCTGCCACGGGTTTCAATGGCGACTACCGCTGGGCTAACGCGCTCGTACACCCGAACCGTAGTGGCCTCGTCGAGGATCGCCTGGGCCTGAGCTGGGGCTGGCTCTAGAAACCGTAACCCGGCTGGTAAACTGGGGCCGGGCCACCCCCCCAGCACTACTCCCAGCACTAATGAACTCGATGCCAGTCGCCTGAATCCTGCGTATGCCATAGTTCCTAAAAAGTTGTGCAATGAAGCCAATTTTGGGGCTCATACTGACTATCTACTCAGTCTGCCCGTTCTGTCAGGATAGCTTTCGGGACTGAGAGGCCCCTGAGTAACTGACCACTTTTACAACAGTCATGAAGCCATTACCCCAATTATGCCTAAGGGAGGAGGGGCTAGTAGTAGGTCAGGCCTAAACTTAGTCACTATTCAAGTTTCTCGCCGCTAAGGATAAAGATGGGATCGACAGCGGTAAAAATCTGGTGGTTGCCCTTTACCTCCAGCCGATTCACCGCAGGCTGGGCCGCTTCAAGATTGCGCACCTGTAACTGGGCAAAGGTTTCGGAGATGACGTACAGGCTTTCCAGGCTGCCCGCCGTCACCACCAGGCGGCCAGCCCTAGGTAGGTACTCCCAGGCCGCCTGCAAGATGGTTTTCAGCGATCGCCCCCCCTCCACAAAGATGCAGTTAGGGGCGTAGGGCAGCGTTTGCAGGCAGTCGGGAGCACTGCCCTGCACCACCTGGACGTTGGTTAGCTCAAAGCGATCGCAGTTGCGCCGAATCAGGTCGGCTACGTCTTCGTCCCGCTCCACGGCAATCACGTTGCCCTGGGGACACATCAGCGCCGCCTCAATGGCCAGGGTGCCGGTGCCCGCGCCAATGTCCCAGAGCACATCGGTAGGGCGCAGCCGCAGGTAGCCCAACAGCAGCAGCCGCACCTCCCGACTGCTGAGGGGAATGCCGGGTAGCTGCTCAAAGAAATAATCGGGAATGCCGGGAGTGGCGTAGGGCCAGAGGGTAGACATGGGAAAGCCGCAGGCGAATCTATCCTTATTATTGACTGAGGATTATTGACTGAGGTTATGAACCGAGGGTGTGGAGCTTAAAAACCCTCTCGCGTAAACCCAGTACCGGTTAGCAACTGGCCGGATGCCTGAATAAATCCCCATCGATCAGCAAGTTGTACCCGCGCCCATCCCTCGGAGAAGGGGCCAGCATTTTGGTAGGTTGGCTCCACTACCCAGTCGCCCTGGGCGTTGATGTAGCCATAGCGGCCATTGACCTGCACCGCCGCCAGCCCCTCTGAAAAGTCTGCTGCGTAGTCAAACTGGGGCTCAATCACCACCGTGCCAGCCCGATCGACATAGCCCCACTGACGGCCTACGAGAACCGCCGCCCGCCCTTCTGAGAAGTCGGAGGCAAAGGCCAAGGAGTCCTCAATGACTAGCTGGCCAGCGGTATCAATAAAGCCAAACTGACTGCCCAGCCGGACTCTGGCTAATCCTTCGGAAAAACTAAAGGCCCCATCAAACCGGGAGGGAATCGCCATTTCCCCATCCCGATCGACATAGCCGTACAGCGTGTCGGGCCTGGCAACAGCCAGAGATTCTGAGAAGCTCCAGGCATCCCTCAAGGCTGGAGCCACCACCGATCGCCCCTGGGTGTCGATATAGCCGTAGCGATC
>CAYUBC010000710.1:0-1837 GCA_964442885.1 uncultured bacterium
CCAGGGTTTTTTGCAGCGATTCCTGATTCATCCAGGCCATCATCAGCACGGTGCCGTCGAGATAATCTTGCACAATGGCAGGCACCAATCCCTGCTCGTTATAGCGGATTTGCTCAACCGGGACAGCCGCCACTAAGGATAAGGTCTCAGACATAGCCAAACAATGACCGGGCAAAATTACTTTCCTACTCTAGTATTTTGTGACCCTGTCCCGTCCCTCAACTTTTTCTCGCTAGACGAGAGATCCTCCAATTCCGTAGGTTAGGATGTAAAACGGGCGCAGCCTGGATAGATGCCTTTGTTGACCCCCTCCTTAGCGATTGGGCTAGTCTGCCACTATGAAAGAGTTTTTTGACAACGTTTTTCGCTACCCCCGCTATTTGATTTCCTTTACGTTGGGGATTTTATATAACGCGGTGCAGCCCTTAATGCCTCTGTTGCAGCGGCCTACCACAGCAGTAGCGCTGTTGGGTGCCGTGATAGCTGGGTTTATTTTTCTCACCTTTACCTTGCGGGCCATGCTGGGATTGGGCGCGGCCTAGGGGTAGATAAGCCATTAGGTAATTAACCAGCCAGGACAGTGAAATAGTCCTGGCCAATAGACATGTAACGCAAGGAGTACGACCATGGCTAATAGTCGCCGAGTAGAGCGAGTGGCGTCTTTAATTAAGCGCGAGGTCAGTCAGATGCTGATGGTCGGCATTAAGGACGACCGGGTGGGGTCTGGCATGGTCAGTGTTACCGATGTAGAAGTGTCGGGTGACTTGCAGCACGCCAAGATTTTTGTCAGCATTTATGGCACCGACGAGGCCAAGACCGAAACCATGGCGGGTCTAAAAGCCGCAACCGGCTTTGTGCGCAGTGAGCTAGGGCAGCGGCTGCGACTGCGCCGTACTCCGGAAATCCTCTTCCGGGAAGATCGGTCTGTGGAGCGCGGTACCCGGGTTCTGTCTCTGATTAATCAACTCAGCCAGGAACGCGAGGAGAAGGGCTTAGACGCTCTTTTTGACGACGCTGGGGACGCGGCGGCGGATGGGTTGGAGTTGGAGAGTATACCCACAGCAGAGGACGACCTGGCGTGAGCGGGGTGATGGCAACCCTGGCGCTGCCGTCTCCAGAACACCTTTCCCTGGCTGAGCAGGTGGCTCAGATGGTGGTGGTGCGAACCTCTGGCCACCTGTTTGACCATGAGATTCGCTATCCGGCTTGGGAGGCGGATCGGGCTGCGCTCAACCACTACGTTGCTGATTTAGGGGTGGGCGGGGTGATTTTGCTGGGCGGTAGCGCCGCTGAGGTGGGGCTAAAAACCCAGGAGCTACAGACTCTAACCGCCATTCCGCTGCTGGTGGCGGCGGATGTGGAAGAAGGGGTTGGCCAACGCTTTAGCGGGGCCACCTGGTTTCCGCCGCCGATGGCTCTGGCTGCAATATACCAACGCAATCCGCCCCAGGCACTCCGCTATGCCGAAGCCATGGGGGCGGCCACCGCCGAGGAAGCCCTGGCCATTGGGCTGAACTGGGTGCTGGCTCCAGTGGTGGATGTCAACAACAATCCCCAGAACCCGGTGATTAACGTGCGGGCCTTTGGGGATACTCCGGAGCAAGTAGCCGCTCTCACCAGCGCGTTCATAGGGGGTGCCCAGGGTCACGGTGTGCTAACCACGGCGAAGCATTTTCCAGGGCATGGGGACACAGTGGTGGATTCCCATCTGGAGTTGCCGCTTTTGCCCCACGATTTAGAACGCCTTCACCAGGTGGAACTGCGGCCCTTTGCGGCGGCGATCGCCGCTGGGGTAGACACGGTGATGACCGCCCACCTGCACATCCCCGCCCTGGAT
>CAYUBC010000711.1:0-1811 GCA_964442885.1 uncultured bacterium
GCGTTAACCCGCCAATCTAATTGACGCGACCCGCCAAAGTAATTGACATTTGATAACCCTCGGTTACCGGCTGTCACGGCTAGGGTAAAGAGCGCTAGGCATAGGGCCATATGATGCCGCTTGCCAGCGGCCCGGCGGACATCGGGCAGGTCTATGAAGGCTTCGAGGATCTCGATCCGCTCTACAGCGGGCTCAGACCGTGAGTCAATAACAGCAGGGGTGGGGGGAGGGGGCAGACGCATAAACGCTAGAACCATTGGAACTAGCCTGAAACTCTAGTATCTTTAGCCTCTCTTGAGAATGAAATAGCCCTGGTGTCCCCCCAGTCTGTAGCAGCGGTACAGGCCCTCGCTTTTGAGCAGTGGACTGAGCTACAGGCAACCCTAGCGGAATGGACTGACGAGGCTGACCTGGTCGCCTGGCTACAGGCCCAAGCTGAAATGCATGACAATCCGCTGTGAGTAAACGATAAGGCGCGCGAACTAAATAACGTGGCATAGCCGTCTTGGCTGTCCACCGTTAGGCAGGATGCCTGACCCATTCACCCTACTTCATGGGCAAAGCTGGCTTTTCGCTTAAACAGAAACGGCCCGGCTAGGGAACCCCAAAGATGCTCGTGGGTGTCTGGGTCACGGCCTCGATCCCAGCTAACAAACTGGTTGGCGTCGATTTCAAATTCGCTGTCGAGGTAGGTGAGTCTGCCGTTGCGCTCGACCATGCAGGCGTTGCCAGGTTCGACTGCGCCTTTGAAGCTATGACCAGTCCAGTGGACGATCATGTTGCAACCCGCAGTTCTCTGGAACTGATCAGGAGTGAGCCTGGCCAATTGTTGGGGGTCGCGGGAGGCTCCGTAAAAGGTCTCGGCAGCCTTGAGGGTGTAGTTCTCGATCAGAATGTGATCGTTTTGGGCCACCAGCTTCATGCCGCGAGCCCGGTAAGGTTGCTTGAGCTGAAAATCGTAGGCCTGCTCCAGGTAAAAGCCAGTGCCATCAAAAATTGCACGCGGCAAAGGGCGCATGCACACGCGAATGTGGGCAAACAGGGGGGGATTGTCGAAGGCTTGCTGTTGGTTGCTAAAGTCTGCCGCCATCCAGCGGGCCAGGGTGTGGATATCGGTGGCGTGGGTCATGGATAGCTGTTCAGGGAGAATCAAATATCTGCCCTTAGTTTACAAGGGGATGTTCCCGGTGATTGGCCCGATTAGCCAGGTTCCTGGGATTGACCGACCGTCCACCCCTCCACCGCATAGACATCTCTGCCCCGGCCCAGGGCAAACCGCAGGGAGTGGGGCAGGTCTTTGCTGGATGCGGTGACAAAGATTCCCAGGCCAACCAGGGTCATCAGGCCAGACAGGCCAAAAATGCCGCGATAACCCAGGCTGTCGGCAATGGTACCAAAGACCGGGCCAGCCAGGGCGATGCCAATATCAAACCCCACCATCGTGAGGCCAAAGGTGCGGCCCCGCTCGCTGGGACTAGAGCGATCGCCCATCAACGCTGCAATCATCGGAATGAGGGTGCCAGCGGCAAAGCCCTGGATCATCCCCGCTAGCAAAAAGAGGGGGGCGCTGTCGGCCAGCCAGAACAGGCCCATAGCCAGGCTATAGATGGCCAGGCTAGCGGTAATGAAGCGACCCCGTCCATAGAGATCGGAGGCCCGTCCGACCACAATTCTGGAGATAAAGCTAGCGCTGGCCGAAGCGGTGTAAATCAACCCGACATTCAGCGCCAGACCCGCTTCTCGCACGTACAGCGGCACAAAGGTGCTCAGGGTGCCAAAGGCCAGCCCTACTAATAGCAGAATCATCGCTG
>CAYUBC010000712.1:0-1809 GCA_964442885.1 uncultured bacterium
CGGGCATGCAAGACTATATTCGCTTTGTTCATCGCAAGGGCTATACCTCTCGCTATAGTGGGGCATTGATAGCAGATTTTCATCGGATCCTGTTGCAGGGGGGAGTCTATCTATATCCCGGTACTGCCTCTAAGCCCGATGGTAAGTTGCGACTGATGTATGAGGCGGCCCCTCTGGCTTTTTTGCTTCAACAATCTGGGGGTACTGCCACCACTGGTACCGTAGACATCATGGATATCGTCCCTCAATCTCTTCATCAAAGGGTGCCGCTCATTCTTGGCAGTCCTGAAAATGTCGAAGAGGTTTTAGACTGCCTCAAACCAGCTAAAGACTAACTTGAGTAGCCTCCCTGGAGATCCCTATTGCCCCACCTTTTGCCTTTTTCTCGGTGGACTGATCTTGGATCCCGATTTATGCGGTTGGCAGCTATCAATGTGCTGTCCAATATCACGGTGCCCTTAGCTGGCCTTTTGGACAGTGCGTTTTTGGGATATCTTCCGGATCCGGCTCCTTTGGCAGGGGTTGCTTTAGCAACGGTATTGTTCAATTTTTTTTACTGGTCATTTGGTTTTTTGCGGATGAGTACCACCGGCTTGACGGCCCAAGCGGTGGGGCAGCAGGATCCTGCAGCGATATTGGCGGTGGGGATGCGCAGCGTCATCTTGGCCCTTGGAATTGGGTTGGGATTGCTGCTCCTGCAACAGCCCCTTGGAGAGCTGGGCTTTGAGTTGTTGCAGGGATCCTCAGCGGTTAAAGCGGCAGGGCAGGCCTATTATGGGGCGCGATTGTGGGGGGCACCGGCCTACCTGTTCAATCTGGCGGCCTTGGGCTGGTTTTTGGGCCTCGAAAAAGGGGGGCGGGTGCTGCTTCTGGCGTTGGTGGGCAACGGATCCAATGTGCTGCTCAACTATGAGCTGGTTGTTCAGCGGGGCTGGGGCAGCTTGGGGGCAGGGTGGGCCACGGCCTGGTCGGACTGGATCACCTTGGTGGTGGCAATTGCCGTCGGCCTTCCCTTGGTGCGCCGCTATCCCTGGAGGACGGCTGTGGCCCAGCTTTGGGATCTGGGTCAGGTTCGACGGATGGTCAGTTTGAATCGGGATATCTGGGTGCGGACACTGATGATAGTGGGGGGCTTTTCGGGCTTCACGATCCTGAGTGCGGGTTTGGGAACTGTGGTGTTGGCAGCCAATAGCCTGATGATCCAGATGCTGAGCTTGGCGGCCTACTTCATTGATGGCTATGGGTTTGCCACCGAAAGCCTGGCGGGTTTGCTTTATGGAAAGCGGGATTTGGCTCAATTGCGGGTGTTGTTGTGGCTATCCGGGGGGGCCAGCTTGGGAACTGGGATCCTGGCTGGGCTGCTGTTCTGGGCATTTCCGGGTTTTTGGTTTGGGCTACTGACCCAGCAGGAGCTACTTTTGGGGCACATTCAAGCTCATGTGGGCTGGCTGGTGCCGGTATTAGGGTTTGGATCCTTGGCTTTTATGCTGGATGGCTACTTTTTGGGCATCAGTCAGGGTCGGATCCTGCGTTGGGGGAGTGTGGCAGCTACCGGGCTGGGCTTTGCACCGTTGGGGGTGTTGGCGGGATGGTTGGGCAGTGGTCACCTGCTCTGGTTGGCGATGGTGGGTTTTATGGCGGGGCGGGCCATTAGCTTGGGGATTTGGGTGCCCCATTCCCTGCGAGTGAAGGTTTTGAGTGACTAAGTAACTAGTATTTGAGTGACTGGTATTAGCGATCTATTAGTGATCAGAACTTCCCCTCCGCAGCTCAATCTCCCACTGCTGCAGCTCCTCCTGGCGGGCCTCG
>CAYUBC010000713.1:0-1802 GCA_964442885.1 uncultured bacterium
CGAAATTTCCTGGGGCCGATAGGTGCGATCGCCCAGGGTAACGGTGTAGTCAGTCCCCATCTGCCGCTTAATGGACTTGACTGTGCGATCCGGCGCAGCGGCGTACTGCCGTCGGGCCGACTGCCCAATCAGCAGTTGTCCACTGTCGCTCATACCTACGTAGGAGGGCAACAACAGGTCGCCATCTTCATCAGGGATCACCCAAGGCTGGCCATCCTCCAGGGCAGCAATGAGTGAATTCGTGGTGCCTAAATCAATGCCGACTACTTGTCTCATGGGTCTTTACCCTTGTTGTTGAACACACTACTTATCAAATACCCTACCTAGGGTAAGGCGTTGTCTGGAAAACAATCTTCCTAGTGCTGGGCAGTACCCACTCTACAGCCCTGGAAAGCAGCCTTCCTAGTGGTGGGCGGTGCCCACTCTACAGTGCAGCGAGCTAGTATCGCCTGCCTAAACAGCCAACTGTCCTGGGGTGAAAACCATGTTACCCCGGCTACTCCCCATCCCCTATTCCTCTTGCGGGGCCACCGCCACAATCACCTGGGCTTCCCTCAGCACGCGATCTTGCCAGCGATAGCCACGTACCACCTCCTGCACCACGATGTTGGGATCGCAATGGGGGTCTACCTGCTGGCCCAGGGCATGCATTTGGGTCGGGTCAAAGGGATACCCCTGGGAGGGCAAGGGCACGACCTGATGCTGGTTCAGCACCGTCAGCATTGATTCGCGAATCATGTCAATGCCTTGTCGGGCACTGGTGACGACTTCAGCCAGGGTGGTGTTAGCCTGAGCGGGCGGGGGGCTGGGGGCCATCAGCGGACACAGACTGAGCCACTGCCGCCAGCGTTGCCACCAGGTCATGGTCGGGGCTGCCTTCGGCTGAGCAGACCGATGGGCCTCGTCAGCCTGGTGCCAATGGTCGGCGGCGCGATCTAGGGCATCCACCACCGTCAACAGATCTCGCAGCAGAGTTTCCTGCTGTTTGCGGAGCTGAATTTTTTGATTGGCCAGGTCTCTGGGCGATCGGGTCATAGGTTTGAGGGAAAGGTCATCAAGGGTCAGCCTAAAACGTCAGCCGGATTAGATCCTCTAAGGTAACATCTACCGCGGCACTGGCTCGCTGCTGTAATTGATCTAGCAGAGCCGCATCCAGTTCAGCCTGAATCGGCACATCCGCAAAAAAATCCTCCTCCGGCTGAGGGGCTTTGCGGAGAGCCTCGTAGGCGCTGCGAATGGCCTTAAAGTCTTCAGGATGGGTGTGGGCTGGAAACTCCTTGAGCTTGGCATGGTAGGCGGTTTTAATTTCAGCGGGGGTAGCCCCAGACGAAAGGCCCAGGCGATCGTAATGGTCTTGCATGGGGGTGATAGGTGGGGGATGGATAAGTGGGGTGGGTAGAGCTATGAGGTACTCGCAACGTAGGCTGGATGCAGCGTCAGCGCAACCCAGCCAGCCAACTAGAGTTGATACCAGGGTTTGCGCTTCTTGGCGGAGGATTTTCCTCGCCCTGGCAGGGGCATGAAGAAGGGGGGCATGTTGTCGTCGTCGTCATCAAAATCATCGTCAAAGGGGTCAAAATCACCGCCCATTTGGGCCATTAGTTCTGGCAGCATCTTGGCGATTAGTTCGGGGGGCACATCCTCACCCAGGGATTCTCGCGCTATCCGCTGCATGAGGTCGAACAGATCAATTGGGCCGAGATTCCCCTGGCTATCCAGTTGGCTGCCCACCACCCGGCGGGTCATGTCCTGAGACTTAAACCATTCCTCTTCACGACAGGCTTGCAGGGCGGTAGCGTCTT
>CAYUBC010000714.1:0-1802 GCA_964442885.1 uncultured bacterium
AATCGGGCATTCACCAGGACGGGGTGCTAAAGAACAAGCTCACCTACGAAATTATGGATGCCCAGTCCATCGGCCTGACCGATAACCAGATTGTGCTGGGCAAGCACTCAGGCCGCAATGCCTTTCGCACTCGCCTGCAAGAACTGGGCTACGAGTTAGATGACCAGGCTCTCAACCGCGCCTTTTTGCGGTTCAAGGAACTGGCCGATAAGAAAAAGGAAATCACCGACTGGGATATCGAATCCATCGTTAACGATGAAACCCAGCAAGCGCCAGAGCACTGTCATCTCGACCTTGTTCAGGTGTCCTGTGGCGATAGCTCCAAACCCACGGCTACGGTCACTATTCGCACGCCCGACGGTCAGGAACTCATGGATGCGGCCATTGGCACCGGCCCAGTCGATGCTGTTTACAAGGCAATCAACCGGGTCGTGGATATCCCCAATCAGTTGATTGAGTTCTCGGTGCAGTCTGTCACCGCTGGCATTGATGCCCTGGGCGAAGTGACGATTCGGATCCGCCATGATGACCGGGTTTTTTCCGGCCACGCGGCCAATACCGACATTGTGGTGGCTTCGGCCCATGCCTACCTGCATGCCCTTAACCGGCTCTATGCGACACTGCAAGGGCAAAAGGCTATTCATCCCCAGCGCGATGCCGAACCTGTAGGCACCTCTGCCTGATCTAGTCTCTGCCCCTCTTCGCCCTTGGCCGAACAGACCGCTGGGGGGCTTCCCGCCCACGCTGGGGTACAGCTTTAGTCACCAAATGCTATAGTGCTTTGTCGAACTTTATTGTGTAGGGAAGCATCAAGTTGGGCAGTGATTTTCAGGCGATCGCCCAGGAACTGATCCAGGCTGGGCGCTTTTTAGGGGCGAAGGGCTGGGCACCGGCCACCAGCGGCAACTACTCGGCCCGGTTGGGGGATGGCCAGGTGGCCATTACGGTGTCTGGGCGCGACAAGGGGCAACTCACCCCGGCAGACATTATGGTGGTGGATAGCCAGGGCCAGCCCATGACCCTGGGCCAAACTCCCTCGGCGGAGACTCTGCTACACACCAGCCTGTACCCGGTTTACCCAGAAATCGGCGCGGTGCTTCACACCCACTCAGTGGATAGCGTTACGCTGTCGCGCTGGCTGTTGAGCCAGGGCAAAGACACGCTGCCATTAACAAACTATGAACTGCTGAAGATCTTTTCGGGCATTACCACCCATGATGTAGTAGTTACTATTCCCGTGGTGGCCAACAGTCAGGATATGGTGGCCCTTAGCCAACTCGTGTTAACCCGCTTGCAGCCGCTCAAATTGCCGGTGGGCTATCTCATTGCCGGGCACGGGCTTTATGCCTGGGGAGCCACCGTCAGTCAGGCTCTAATGGCCACGGAAGCCTTGGAAGTTTTAGTCAGTTGTGCCCTGCAAGAATTACGCCTCACCCTCTGTCGCTAAACCGCCAATCTTATTCTGTCAACCCCAGCTTTATCGAGGATCCCAGCCCTATGAGCCTACTCCGAATTTATCGCGATCAGGATGGCACTGCCCCCGTGGAAGAGTTTCGGGAGGCTGAGGCGATCGCCTCAGCCCTCAGCCGGGTCGGCGTGCGTTTCGAGCAGTGGCAGACCCCGCAGGTACTTTCTCCTGAGGCCGACCAGGAGGCCATCCTGGCGGCCTACGGTAAAGAAATTGAGCGGCTCAGGGACGAAGGCGGCTACGTCACCGCCGACGTAATTCGGATGCATCCCGACCATCCCCAAAAGGCCGAGCTGCGCCAGAAGTTTCTAGCTGAGCACATCCACAAAGAAGA
>CAYUBC010000715.1:0-1797 GCA_964442885.1 uncultured bacterium
CGATGCCGAAGTGCAGCAGGTGATGGATGATCTGCGGGCCGTTGACTGCGACATTTTGACCCTGGGCCAGTACCTCCAGCCCAGCCCCAAGCATCTGCCCGTCGTTGAGTTCGTAACCCCCGCCCAGTTTGAAGCCTGGCGACAGGTAGGCGAAGCGAAGGGGTTTTTGCAGGTGGTGTCTTCTCCCCTGACCCGTAGCTCGTACCACGCTGAAGAGGTCCAGCGGCTAATGGCTCAGTATCCCCGTTAGGTTGCCCCGACCTGTTGATTAGCCTGGAACTCCAGCACTGGCCTAGCGGTCTGTTGGCCCAGCACTTCGGACTCTGTAGAACTTGGATAATAAATATGAGAACTTTCTGCTGGACTAAGGGATGGCTACGGGCAGTTGGTATCCGGCTGTGGGGAAGTTGTATGGCTGGCTTGGCTGCCTCTATGTTCTTTACTCCGGCTCTGGTTAAGGCTACTGCTCTCGTTCCTTCAACCAACCCAGCATTACCGCCACCGCTCTCGCAAGCCCCAACCAGCCAGGTGGACACTCTGCTCAGTCTGGTCAACATCGAGCGCCAGCGGGTTGGCGCACCGCCGCTAATTTTGAGCCGCCAACTGGCCACAGCGGCACAGGGCCACGCCCAGGATATGGCCAATAGCCACCGCCTCAGCCACAGTGGGTCTAACGGCTCCACCTTACAATCCCGAATTGACTCGACGGGCTATGGCTGGGCCGCCATCGGCGAGAATGTAGCCATGGGGCAGCCCGATCCGGCGGCGGTAATGGCGTCATGGATGAATAGCCCTGGCCATCGGCAGAACATTCTCAATCCTGACTTTACTGAGCTGGGTCTGGGCTACGCAGAGCAAGCTGGAGAGCGGTATTGGGTGCAGGTATTCGGTAAACCCCTGTAGAACTGGGGTGACGCTAGGGCTACGTTAAGGATCTCCACCCTGAGGAGGTAGTGGCTCCCTGGGCGGTTGAATAAGCTGGATGAGCTGTTACAACTCAGCAGAAATCTAAACCTCGCCAATGGCGGTTTGGCTACAGCTATACCGTATACCATTGAAGGCGTGATGCTCATTGGCAGTTGAAAACTCGACATGACTACTACTCAGGCTCCAGCGGCTACGCTCTGGTATACCGTTGACGCAAAACAGGCTGTTGCCCTGCTGGAGAGCAATCCAGATACTGGGCTGAGCACCCAAACTGTCATTGAGCGGCAGCAGACCTACGGCCCCAATGAGCTAGAAGAATTTGGCGGGCGCAGTCCCTGGCGCATTTTGCTGGATCAGTTCACCAACATCATGCTGCTGATGCTCATGGCGGTAGCCGTAGTATCGGGGGTGCTATCCCTGCGGCATCAGGAATTTCCTAAGGATGCCATTGCCATCTTTGCCATTGTCCTGCTCAACGCGGTGCTGGGGTATTTTCAAGAAAGCCGAGCTGAAAAGGCTCTGGCCGCGCTGAAGCAAATGGCCACCCCCAGTGTGCGGGTGCAGCGGGATCAGCGCTTGCAGGAGGTGCCATCCCAGGATCTGGTACCGGGCGATATTCTGCTGCTAGAAGCGGGCGATCAGGTACCGGCAGACGGGCGGCTGCTGGAATCTGCAAATCTGCAAATCCGCGAATCGGCCCTCACTGGGGAAGCCCAAGGGGTCAGTAAGCAGGCCCAGGCCGTGCTGGGCGACGGCGCACCTCTGGCAGAGCGCAAAAATCTGGTTTTTCAGGGCACGGAGGTGCTGCAAGGGCGGGGCCGAGTGGTCGTCACCCACACCGGGATGAGAACCGAGCTGGGTCGCATCGCC
>CAYUBC010000716.1:0-1796 GCA_964442885.1 uncultured bacterium
GACTTATGTGTACACGGCAGCTTAATCAAGAGGGGCATGGCCTGGGTCTGCCAGGGCGAATTAGCGGGTTTGGATCACCCCTCTACGAACGGTTTTCTCTTTGGACAGGTTGAAGATAGGCTGACCAATCGGCAGGGCTGGCGGCAGGCCAATTTCTTTGGAGAACTCAGGTAATGGCGATCAGCACATCAGCGGCGTCCCGCATCTCAGGTCTAAAGCCGGGGATGTCCGATGGTATTGGCGTGGGGCGGGTTCACCCCCTGGCTCAGGTGTCAGGTGATGTGCGGCTACTGGGCGATGTGGCCATTGCCCAGGGAGCTACGGTGGAGGCCGGGGCTGAGGGAAACGGCGTTCTTGGTGCCGGTAGCCTGCTACAGGAGGGAGTTACGGTCTATGCCCTAGCCCGTGGCAAGGTGCTGGGGGATGATCAGCAGCCCTACACCGTTTGGATAGGGGAGCAGGTGACGCTCACCCACAAAGTTTTAATCCAGGGGCCTGTTTACCTGGGGGCCAATGTTTTTGTGGGGTTTCGGTCTACTATTTTTAATGCTCGCCTGGGCCAGGGCTGTGTTGTGATGATGCACGCTCTGGTTCAAGATGTTGACGTACCGGCGGGCAAGCTGGTGCCCTCAGGCTCAGTCATTACTCGTCAGGAGCAAGCCGATGCCCTCCCCGACGTCGCCCCTACCGACCTGGCCCTAGTAGCAGAAATCATGGGCCATAGCCGTTTGCCAACTTCGTTAACCGATTCGCTCTCCCAGTCTCCTTCCCACCCAGAACTACACGAACGCGATGGATTAGGCACTATGCAATCTCAACAGCTCACTCCCGACATTGTGCAGCAGGTGCGCCAGTATCTGGCTCAGGGCCTGCGCATTGGTACCGAACATGCCGACTCGCGGCGCTATCGCAGCGGCGTCTGGCAAACCTGTAGCCCCATTCAATCGAACCGCGAGACAGAGGCTCTGGCCGCCCTAGAAACCTGTTTAGCTGAGCATGCAGACGAGTACGTGCGCATGTTTGGGATTGACCCCATAGCCAAGCAGCGGGTAGCCCCAGTTACCATCCAGCGTCCCGATGGTAAGCCCGTGGAGCTCAATGGTCGCCTTGCCGCAACTCCTCCGGCACCCAGCCAGGCCTACCACCCCGCTGGGCCAGTGTCGTCTAATGGCACCCTAGCCCCAGAGGTAGTACAGCAGGTGCGCCACTACCTTAGCCAGGGCTATCGCATTGGCACCGAACACGCCGATTCGCGGCGTTATCGCAGCGGCGTCTGGCAGACCTGTAGCCCCATTATTTCTAACCGCGAGGGCGAGGTGTTTGCCGCTCTGGAGGGCTGTCTGGTAGAGCACGCCGGGGAGTATGTGCGCCTGTTTGGGATTGACCCCAAGGCCAATCAGCGGATTGCACCGATCACCATTCAGCGCCCCGATGGCAAACCCATTGCAGTGAGTCCGGCAGCCGTACCTATTAGCGGTGGCTTGGCAGGGGCGGCAACGGCGACCAGCCGACCTAACGGCGCTGTGCCTACCCTTCAGGGTGATCTGGCTCAGCAGGTGCGGCAGTTGCTCAACCAGGGCTACCACATTGGTATCGAACACGCCGACCAGCGCCGCTATCGCAGCAATGTGTGGCAAACCTGCACCCCTGTAACGGCCGCTCGCGAAGGCGATGCTATGGCCGCAATTTCCACCTGCATTGCCGAGCACCCAGGGGAATACGTGCGGATTTTTGGCATTGAGCCCAAGGCCAAACGTCGCGGTGCCGCCATTACCGTCCAGCGCCCCGACGGGTCT
>CAYUBC010000717.1:0-1787 GCA_964442885.1 uncultured bacterium
CTTTGGTGGAGTGGGCGAAGCCGGTGACAGGCAAACCAATGCCGCGACGGGCCATGATTTGGAGCGATCGCAGCTTGTCGCGCGACCGTGAAATCGCCATCGACGTATTGGCGGTAAACACGCCCATAATCTCAAACTGGCGCACTACCGCTGTGCCATAGAAGGTATTCGACGCGCCAATGCGAGGAATTACGGCATCCACCTGCTCCAGAGGCTGCCCCTGATACATGACCTGAGGCTTGTGGGAGGTGATGTTCATGTAGCAGCGCATGTGGTCAATCACCTGCATGGTGTGACCCCGTAGTTCCCCAGCCTCCTTTAACCGCCGGGTTGAGTAGAGCGTCGAATCCCTGGATAAAATTGCAATTTTCATAACAGCCTTAGGGGCAAGAGGGGCGAAGCAGGAGAGCTAGCAGACTAGGGCTGGGCATAGGCTGAGTTTTCCTCTGGTAAGGGTTGTAGATAGGAGCGGCCTGGGTCAACCCAGTAGCGGCGGCGCACCGCCTGGCGACCCAGCAACATCCGAAATCCCATTTGATCTCGGTTGGTGAGGGTAAGTTCAATGTCCCAAATTTGGGAGCCCATTTGCACGGTTGTTTCAATAACTGGGCGCAGTTCCTCCTGCCCTCCAGAGTTTCGTACTACACGCTCCTCCAGCAGAACAGCCTCAGCCGTGACGATGTGACGATCGTTTCGCTGCAGGGGGTGAGCCTGAAATCGCACCATAGCTATACCCTCGCGATCAAACCGCTCTAATTCAAAGGCATGGAGCGCCGAGGAACGAGCCCCCGTGTCAACCTTTGCCTTGATGGCATGAACCCCCAGTTTTGGCAGCGCTACCCACTCGCGCCAACCAATAATCCCATAGGATGTAGCCGCAGCGGAACCCATACGTCTCCTAAATATTCTCAGCAGATCGTGTTAACAACTCCTCGCAACCGCCAGCCTGTCAGCCGTGGTTGCGGTTCTATCCTACTGGAGGTCGGCCTGCAGTTGATGCTGTTCCCACAGGTGACGATAGAGACCGCCCTGGCGCAGTAGCTCAGTGTGGGTGCCGGTTTGCACAATGCGTCCCTGATCCATCACAAAGATGCGGTCGGCGGTGGCGGCGGCAGACATTTGGTGAGAGATAAACAGCACGGTCTTTTGGCGCGTGCCCTCGGAGAGAGCGTTGAGAATGGCCGTGGCGGTGCGGTTATCGACGCTGGAGAGGGCGTCGTCGAGCACCAGGATGGGGGCATCGATCACCAGAGCGCGGGCCAGGGCGGTGCGCTGGCGCTGCCCACCGGACAAGGTAATGCCCCGTTCACCGACAATGGTGTCGTACTGCTGAGGAAAGTTCTGGATTTCAGCATCCATTTGAGCTTGTTTGGCAGCATACTGCACCTCTGGGAACTCCATCAGCGGCACCCCATAGCGAATGTTGTTGTTGAGGCTGGTGCTGAACAAAAAGCTATCCTGGGGCACGTAGGCGATCGCCCGCCGCAGGTCATGGAGCGGCAGATGGGTAACATCGTGACCATCCAGACGCAGGTGGCCAGGTTCCACGTCCAGCAGCCGGGGCAGGGCGTTAGCCAGGGTCGATTTGCCAGCGCCAATCGGCCCGACAATGGCAATGCGCTCCCCCGGTGCGATGGTAAAACTCACCTGATCGAGAGCCGGGGTAGCACTGCCAGGGTAGGTGTAGCTGAGGTTGCGGGCTTCTAGCTGGCCCTGCACCTGCTCCAGCGGTAGGGGTTGTAGGGGCGGAATGTCCTGAATTTTAGGCTCAGCGGTGAGAATAGCCT
>CAYUBC010000718.1:0-1774 GCA_964442885.1 uncultured bacterium
GGAAGTAGAGAATGCCGTTGACCACAAAGGGATAGTCGGTGTTGAGGTGAATCCACAGCAGGGGATCCTCCTGGAAGGGGTAGAGGTAGCGGTAGAACTCCAGGTAATCCTCATCGGTGAGGCTGCTGGGGGACTGTTTCCAGGGTGCTTCGTGCTTGTTGACAACATCCCCCGCCAGCTTGATGGGCACCGGCATGAAGTCGCAGTAGGTTTTGATTAGCTGGCGAATGCGGGCCGGTTCCAGGTATTCCTCTTCGCCCTCCATCAGGTGCAGGGTGATGGTGGTGCCCACGCTGGTACGCTCCGAGGGGCTGAGGGAAAATTCCGTAGTGCCATCGCAGCTCCAGTGGATGGCCTCGGCCTCCGCCTGGTAGGAGAGAGTGTCAATTTCCACCGTCTTGGCCACCATAAAGGAGGAGTAGAAGCCCAGCCCAAAGTGGCCGATAATCGGGTCGTTGGCGGCACTGTCTTGATATTTGGTGATGAACTCTTCGGCGCTGGAAAAAGCCACCTGGTTAATGTACTTCTTCACCTCGTCCGCGGTCATGCCAATGCCCGTATCTGACACGCTGAGGGTTTTCTTGTCCTTATCCAGCTTGATTTCAATTTCGGGGTTGCTGATATCGCCGCTGTATTCTCCCGATCGCGACACCATGGAGAGCTTCTTAATCGCGTCCACGGCGTTAGAAACCAGCTCCCGCAGGAAGATCTCATGCTCGGAGTAGAGCGCCTTTTTAATAATCGGAAAAATATTCTCGGTGTGGATTGTAATGTTGCCCTGTTCCAGAATCGTCGTCATGGCGGTGCGTGATGGTATTAATAGGTGGGTTTTCTATGGGCAATTTTTGCCCTAGATGGCTAAATCCACAAGCGGCGATTTCTCCCCTGCCAGGTTCGGTTGCCCCTACCGGGAAACCCTTTGCCATAATAGGTACACGGAAGATAGCCTGATTGCCCATGGCACCCTCTACGCAAATTCCTACCGATACCTGGGTTGCCGCCAGTTGGGACGAGTACACCCGGATGCTAGACGCCCCCAGCTACGAGGCGGCCAAGCTCTACTATTTTGACGACAAGCTTAGGGTTGAAATGAGTGCCGTAGGGCCAGATCATTCTAGGGACAACGCGACGGTGATACTGGCGATTAGTCTATTTGGGCTGGTCAACGGTATTCCCTTGAATGCTTTGATAAATTGCAGCTACCAAAAGGTAGGGTTGCAGGGGTGTCAGCCAGACATGTCCTACTACATTGGCGACAACGTGGTTAACACTCCCCAGGGGGCATCGGTAGTCAATCTGAATAATCTGTCGCCCCCCAGTTTGGCCATTGAGATTGCGAAAACCTCGCTGTTGGATGATTTGGGAGCCAAACGCCTACTCTACGAGGCCCTAAACATTGCCGAGTACTGGATTGTGGATGTGGATGCGGCACGGGTAATGGCCTTCGCCATTGCTAACCAGGGCAGTCAACAAATCCGCCAATCCACGGTTCTCCCAGGTTTGAGGATGGCTATTCTGGAAGCCGCCATCCAATGCAGCCGTGAGGTGGATCAAACCGCTGTGGGCCAATGGTTGATGGCGCAGTTTAGCGCCCCAGCACTAGAGACTTAACCCCTTGCCCCAGGCCGCTTAGGCCAGGAGTTAGCTCGAATGTTTTGGGCCGCTAGGTCTACCGTTTCGGCAATGCGGCGATGCCGGGTTTCGGGGCGCTTGGCGCTGGCAATCCACTCCAGAATGCCCCGCTTGGCCGAACGCGGGAAGGCGTCGAAGTTGG
>CAYUBC010000719.1:0-1769 GCA_964442885.1 uncultured bacterium
GGAGGAAACCGGACGCAGCGGCGGCTACATCAGCCTGATGACGCGCCGCCGGGGGATGAGCCAGGGTTAATGGCTTAACATAAAGAGGTGCCAGGATTCCTAGCTAAAGGCGGCACTGGGTCTAGTCTCTGGCTAGTTCAGTGTGAGGCTAGGAACCCTGGCATGGGGTAATTAGGGGTTTGGCCATGCTGATTCGCAATTTGCAAGACTGCCCTGAATTTATGGCCGGAGATGGCACTCATCTGCGCGAACTGCTGCATCCCGATAAACAGGATTTGGCCCTACGCTACAGCCTGGCCCACGCCATTGTTCCGGCTGGCCAGACCTCAACCCCCCATGCGCTAACGACCTCGGAGGTTTACTACATTCTGGCCGGTCAGGGCATTATGCACATTGATGGCGAAACCAGCGCCATAAAACCAGGGGATGCGGTCTATATCCCCCCCACAGCTCGACAATATGTGCAAAACACGGGCACCGAGCCGCTGGTATTTATTTGCATTGTCGATCCAGCCTGGCGGCAGGAGGATGAAACGGTTTTTAGCCCTGGCTAGGCGGCCCAACGCCCCCAGCGCGTTAGCCGTGATCTCAGCCACTGAACGGGCTGCTGCAACCACTGAAGCCAGCTAGGGCGGGGCTTAGGAGCTTTGATATCACAGTCTTTGAGTTGTCCGAGCAGCTTAGCGACAGTGTCGTCGTGCTGGGCGAATTGAGCGGGTAAGCAATTGGGTTGCTTGCGGCAGGAACTGCAAAACATGACCTGTCAAGCTAGAGCTTGGAGAATAACAACAGTCGGAACATCGTAGCCATTAGACGCACATCTCTATATTTTGGTTTATGCAGTGAAAAAGGTGTTCACGATAAACTGAATACAAGCTAAAGGTTTTGGAACTACCCCCAGCTCAGGCTGGGAAAAGCCGTTAGGTGTCGTTTTTTTACGGTACGGCTACCCAGACTGGCAAACCTGTGGAAATGTGGCACGATCAGGTTAAGGCTGAGCTAAGAGGCCAGCTATCGAGTTCTTTGAGAGCACACGACTGCCACTTCAAATTTGCTCCTCTGGGCTTTGCCGACGATTAATCCGCAGTTTCTGGCCTTTGGCTTGAGCCCTGGTTAAGGGCCAGGGCAGGAACATGTTTGGGTGTAAACCACAAGGAGGATACCGATGAAACTCACTACCCTTGCAGGCATGGCTTTGGTGGTTCCTCTGATGGTGGCACTGCCAGCGCAGGCTGAAAATCCGGCCCATGTGCAGCAGCTATTGGACACCAACCTCTGTGCAGGCTGTGATTTGTCTGGGGCCAATTTGACCCAGGCCCATTTGATTGGGGCCGATCTCCGCAATGCCGATTTGAGCGGGGCCATTTTGGTGGAAGCCAACCTGGAAGGGGCCGACCTGACGGGTGCTGACCTAAGCCGTGCAAACCTCACCCAGGCGTTTTTAACCAACGCCATTTTGGACTATGCCACCCTGGATGAAGCCGATTTAACCCAGGCGCACATTTACTTTGCCGAGGTGACCGGAGCGTCTTGGGAAAACGCCAACCTGACGGGCACAGACATTGTCGGCACACCCATCAGCATTGGGGGCGATTGAGCGAGAGAGATTGAGCAGGACAGATTGGGGAGGGCGATTGAGGGAGCGCGCGCGAACCTGTTGGGTAGTCAGCCGAGTTGTGAGGTTTGACGACAAATTTTGAAGTTCCCTTGCGGGAGAGGTCATCCCACCCTAATTCCCTAAGACAATGGCCGCAGTGATCCCCGTTGGC
>CAYUBC010000720.1:0-1762 GCA_964442885.1 uncultured bacterium
AAGGGAAAGCAGCAGTTTGCGGTATTCGCGTTCGTTAAGGGGCGAAAGGGCTGGCGAGAGGGGCGGCGACATAGGGGGCTGGGTATCCGCTGAGGTTAAATCAGGGTTTTGCGTTTTAGCAGGTCGGTAACCAGGGGGTGCAGGTCATACCAGAGGTCGTCATTCTCATATTCCAGCACATATAGCCCGTGCAGCAGTTCTAAAAACTCTTTGCTCCCGGCATCGGGGGGCGTAAAGGTGCGATAGGTTTCGGCCAGCAGGGCGTAGCGGTTGTTGCCCAGGGGCCGCGCATACTGGTTGCGCAGGGTTTTAACCGCCGCCGCCAGGATGTCGGTGTTGATGGTCAGGTTGGGGGTGTCTGGCGCTAGCTCCAGTTGCACCATGCACTCGCGGCAGCATTCCTGGCCCAGGCGCACCAGTTCGCGCAGCACCCCGCCGCTCAGCAGTACCATTTGCCGCAGCACGGCAGGCTCAATTAGGTCGGGGGCAATGCGTTTTTCTAAAATTTCTTGCAGGCGTTGCAGGTTGGCTTCAATGGGCTGGGCCTCTGGCTGGTGAGCGGTTTCGCGGGTAAAAAACTTGGTCACCGACAGCAGCAAAATGGTGCTTCGGGTTTCCACAATTTCCACCAGTTCGGGCTCGCGCACCACGGCAATGGGCAGGGTAAACAAAATGCGAATGCGGGGAGAAAACAGCGCATTAATGTTGTCGCGAGAAATGGCCCGCACCACCGACAAATCCAGCTTATCCAGGTCGTCGATGATCACCAGCACTTCTTTTTGGGTGGCCGCCTGAATGGCCGCAGCAATCTGGTCGATGTGCTGGGCTAAATCGGTAACGCGCCGTTCGTAGGTTTCCTTAATTTCTTCGCGAAAGGCGCTTTCTTTTTGCAGTTTGGCCGTAAACAGCTTAAAAAAATCTCCCCCGGCGGCCATTTCCTGCCGCAGGTCGTCGGTGTAGGTGCGAGATTTGGTTTGGGTAAACCAGGTTTTCAAAGCATCCTGGGTGCTGGCTGGAATTGGCAGTTGCAGCTTAATGGCCCGATGCAGCAGTTCCAGGGCAATGGCGTAGAGAATTGTGATGTGGTTAACATCCGACATTTCTACCAGTTCGGCAATGGAGAAAAACGAGACAAACAAGCCCCGCTTGCGCATTTCCAGCGCCAGTTCGTTGAGCAGGGTAGATTTGCCACAGCCCCGATGCCCCGTAAACATAATTTTGCCGTCGGCTTCGCTAGCTAAAATGGCCCCCGCAGACGGGCCAGGGTTTCGGGGCTGTGGGTAATGCGAAAGCGCTCAATATCTTCAGACTTCAGCAGGGGAAACAGGTTCAGGTTCAGGTAGGTGTCTACAAACCGCTGATAAAGCTCATTCACCGTGCCACCCTCCCAAACAACCACGTTCATCATACCGAAGCGACGCCGGGAAGGATGGGGCAGTGCTGCCACCACCCCAGTTCCCAGGGGCAAAACCAGTTACAAACCTGTAACTATTTTTACTTGCAACTGGGCCAACAATGCGCTACATTACTGCGCTATGGCTGTCTGCGTACAGTCTGGCATCCCAAAAATTTGGTCGAACGCCGCCAGAAGGAGCTAGCACCTCCAACCAGCGGCTAACCCCCAAGTCAGGTACACGCTGTCTCGGAGGCTAAGCTATTATTGCTCAGGCCGCCCTGCACTGCACATGGTAAGGGGCGGCCAAATTTTTGGGGATTTCCTACCCATCGTTGTTTTGGAGGAATTCCTCATGAGTTACATCGC
>CAYUBC010000721.1:0-1760 GCA_964442885.1 uncultured bacterium
CCTTTATTCTGCGGCGTACCAAGAGCCAGGTGCTGGACGAACTGCCCGCCCGCACCGAGATTACCCTCCAGGTTGAGCTCAGCAGCCAGGAAATGGCCTTTTACGAGGCCCTGCGACGGGAAGCCCTGGCCAAACTTACTGCTCCCACTGTGGGCTCTGGCCCCCAACATCTGCAAGTGCTGGCGGAAATTATGCGGCTGCGGCGGGCCTGCTGCAACACCCGGTTGGTAAACCCTAAGGCCACCCTGCCCAGTTCCAAGCTAGACGCCTTTGGCGAAATCCTGGACGAATTATTGGAGAACCATCACAAGGCGCTGGTGTTTAGCCAATTTGTGGATCATCTGACCATTTTGCGGGAGTTCCTCGATGGCCAAAAGGTGGCCTATCAATACCTGGATGGCAGCACCCCGGCCAAAGAGCGCAAAAAGCGGGTTGATGCCTTTCAGGCTGGGGAGGGAGATATTTTCCTGATCAGCCTCAAGGCCGGGGGAACAGGGCTTAACCTGACCGCCGCCGACTATGTAATTCACATGGATCCCTGGTGGAACCCGGCGGTGGAGGATCAGGCCAGCGATCGCGCCCACCGCATTGGTCAGCAGCGCCCGGTCACCATCTATCGCCTGGTGGCCCAAAATACCATCGAAGAGAAAATCGTAGACCTGCACCGCCAAAAACGCGACCTGGCCGACAGCCTGCTGGAAGGCACAGACATGAGCGGCAAAATTTCCACCGATGAATTGCTTAAGCTGATCAGCGAAGCCTAACCCGCAATTGCTCCCTGCCTCTGGTTATCTCGCCAGGATTTTCTTTGCCGCTAGGATTTACCGAATCGCGCCCAGAGTGTTCTTCCAGCTCAATTCCTTACCCAGCACCATCAGTGCCCTTTGGTCGGCCCCCTCAAAGAGTTGGCTGTCAATCAACTCGGCTAGCACCTGCTGAGCGAGCTGGCTGGCAAATAGGCCCCCCGATCGCAGCAAATGGCTGTAGTAGCTAAACTGCGGCTGCCCACTTTGGTTGAGATGGAAGTGATACACCTCATCCTCGGTCATCTTATAGACCGACGTATTCGCCGGGACGACGACCCTGGGGATGCCATGCACCCCGTACTGCTGGCCATCTTCCGGTTTGGCTAGATGGCCAATCAACACGATCCCCAGTAGGGTGCGCGTTTCCTGCACCAGGTCGGGGGTAAACATGGGATCAGGCTCACTAGAGAGGCGGGGGCCATTGTTCATAAATAGCGGGTTAAATAGCTGAGAGTTATAGACCAGCCCCACCGCCCAGTGGCGAACGTCGTTGTCGAAGCTGACGAACTGACCAAAGCCGCAGTCCTCTGGGCAGGGGGGCGCGACTACATCCTGGGCGTCGTCTACCTGCACCACGTAGTCGCAGTGGGAGCTAGACTTAACTACTTTACCAATGCGGCAACGGCTGGCCTGGGAAAACAAGTCCATAGCAAGACCCGGCAAAGAACATGGGTACTTATTGTAAGGGAAACCAGCGGAGCTAGCGCAACAACTTGCTTGAGAGATCCCTAAAACCCTATCGAATCAACCACTTACCAGGAGACCTACGCCAACCAAGGCGACTAAAACGCCGCCGATGGCCCGAAAACTGACGCGATCGCCCAGCAGGGCAGCCAGCGGCAGCACAAATAGCGGACTGGTTGAGGTGAGCGCCTGGGCAATGCCCGCCTCTGCATACTTGAGGGCCGTTTGTTGCAGGTAAATGGCTAGATAGGTGCCTAAAAAAGCGGTCAG
>CAYUBC010000722.1:0-1756 GCA_964442885.1 uncultured bacterium
CGGTGCAGTCTGTGATGACTGAGCAGTGGGGCAACCCATCTAGCCTGCACCAGTGGGGCAACCGGGCGGCCACCGTGCTGGAGCAGGCCCGATCGCAGGTGGCCAATTTAATTGGTGCGACCGAGGACTCTATTCTGTTCACCGCTGGTGGCACCGAGGCCGATAATCTGGCCTTGCTGGGCGTTGCCCAACGCTACCGCCAGCCTCAGCATTTGATTATTTCATCGGTGGAACATGCCGCCATTGAAAAACCGGCCCAGCAGCTTGAGCAGATGGGCTGGCAGGTGACCCGGCTGCCAGTCAATCGCCAGGGGCGGGTAGACCCCAATGACCTGGGGCGATTCCTGCGGGATAATACTGTGCTGGTCTCTATTATTTACGGCCAGAGCGAGGTGGGTACCTTGCAACCCATCGAGCGGCTGGGGCAACTGGTGCACGACCACGGGGCGCTGTTCCATACGGATGCAGTGCAGGTGGCGGGGCGTCTTCCCATCCACGTGCAGACGCTGCCGGTGGATTTGCTCTCCCTATCCAGCCATAAAATCTATGGCCCTCAGGGAGTGGGGGCGCTCTATGTGAGGCCAGGGGTGGGCCTTTTCCCGCTGATTGGGGGCGGCAACCAGGAACGCGGCCTGCGGGCCGGCACTCAGGCCCTGCCGAATATCGCCGGATTTGGGGTGGCCGCTACCCTGGCCGCGCAGGAATTAAATCAGGAATCCCTGCGCCTGGTGGCCCTGCGCGATCGCCTCTTCGACCACCTCGCCGATGTTCCTGGCCTGGTGCCCACGGGGGATCGACTCCACCGTCTGCCCCACCACGCTAGCTTTTGCATCACCGCCGCCGATGGCGAGCAGGTCAGCGGCAAAACCCTGGTACGGCAGATGAATCTAGCTGGGATTGGCATCAGCGCTGGGGCTGCCTGCCACAGTGGTACCCTCACCCCCAGCCCCATCCTGAAGGCCATGGGCTATAGCGATCGAGCGGCCAAATGCGGCATCCGCCTTACCCTGGGCAGACATACCACCGTGGAAGATATCGACTGGGTGGCCATGGTGCTTAAACAAGTTCTGCCTCGAGCGCTGCAATCGTTGCGTCTGTCTCAGGTTTGACCTTCCAGGCCAGACCTGAGACCAGCTCGTAAAGCCGCAATAGTCTTGTCTACCCTCTACAATCAGCAGAGAAAATCCAGCAGAGAATTCCTAACAACAGCTATGACTGAGATTCCCGCCAGCTTAGAAGAGGCCATTGGCCAAGCCCGCGAAGCCGCCCGTGCCGCCATTACCGCTGGGGTGCCCCGCATGACGGTGGAGTTTGTCTACCCGGAACTGAAGGGCATGCCCGTGGCCGAGCAGTTTTACCCGGTGCTGCAAGAGTTAGGGCTAACCTTCAAGCTCTATTTTCCCGATGCTGGAGCCGCCGCCCTGGCCCGCCGCGACTGGGGTGAGCCGAACTTTGTGGTGCGGGGCATTGGTGAACTCAAGGGCCAGATGGAGCCCGACGACCAGGCGTACCTATTTGTGGAGCCCTCCTCCGTAGAGGTGAGCCAGGTAGAAGATATGTGCAACGCCGCTGGCGATAAGTTTGTCATTATGCTGAACCCCAAACTAGAGGATGTGGCAACCATCGGCATTGGCTACGCCGGGCGGCAACTGCGGGAGCGCTTTCTGAGCCAATTTGACTCCTGCTATTACCTGCAGCCCACCGACGGAGCCGCTATTTCTCGTTCCTATCCATCTTCTTGGCGGGTATGGCTGGA
>CAYUBC010000723.1:0-1752 GCA_964442885.1 uncultured bacterium
AGCTCCCCGCCCTGCCGCCACCCATAAATATCAGGTCGGGCAGCTCCTGGTGATTGCAGGCTCGCGCCAGTACGCTGGGGCGGCTCTATTAGCGGGTTTGGGGGCACGGGCTAGCGGCGTGGGGATGCTCACCCTGGCCGTACCTGAGTCGCTACGGTTGATGCTGGTTGCCCAATTGCCGGAGGCCCTGGTGGTGGGCTGCCCAGAAACCGAGGCTGGGGCCATCGCCCATCTGCCTACTGATTTGACCTTAGACCAGTATGGCGCGATCGCCTGCGGCCCTGGTCTTTCTCGCGGCGCTGGGCCAGTTCTTCAAGCCGCGCTAGCCAGCCCCGCCCCCCTGGTGATCGACGCCGATGGCCTGAACCTGCTAGCCGAGCTAGGCCCCAGCACAGTTCTACCCGAACGGCACGCGCCCACAGTCCTCACCCCCCACCCGGGAGAATTCCGGCGGCTCTTTCCTGACCTGGCTACCACCGGTCAGGCGGCGGGCACAGCGGCTCAAACAGCCGCGCACCAGAGCCAGAGTATTGTGCTGCTGAAGGGAGCCTGCACCACCATCGCCCACCCCGGCGGCTCCCTCTGGTTCAACACCGACAGCACCCCAGCCCTGGCTCGGGGCGGCAGCGGCGACATTCTCACCGGCTTGCTGAGTGGGCTGCTGGCTCAGGCGGCAGCCAGCTCATCTGGCTTATCTGAGTCTGGCTCGTCCGGGTCTGGCCCGTCCGGGTCTGGCTTGTCCCTGGAGGATGCCCTGGATACGGCTGTAGCCGCCACCTGGTGGCACGCCCAGGCCGCCAAACACGCGGCCGCTGCTGACACAGAACTCGGTGTTGATGGGCCTCGCCTGGTCGCTAGCCTGACTCCTACCCTGGCCCAGCATTGGGGCCAGACCAGCAAGCCCAGGCAGAGAAGCCAAGAGCGATAATCTGCGCCTACAACACCAGGGAAAAAACTACTGCTATCAGCATCCTATGACCGAAAAGTAACATTCGATCTCAACGTTCAAACCATCCCCACTCCCCACTCCCTACCCCCTACTCCCCACCCATGTCCCTCCCTCCCCTGCCTGAAGGTTTCGCCCAGGGCATTTCTCTCCTGGCCTACGTGTTGCTCCTGATGTGGGTGCTGGCCATTTTGGATGTCCTAACCGGGCGGCGGGTGTTGCGTCAGTTAGCCATTCAACCCCGGAGGGTGGCGGGGATTCCTGGCATCTTAGTGGCACCGCTTTTGCATCAGGATTTCCGCCATCTGGCGGCTAACTCAGCGCCCTTCGTCATTTTGGGCAGCGTAATTTTGCTCCAAGGTTTAGAAGTGCTAGGGCTGGTAACGGCCTGCTGCTGGGTGTTCAGCGGCCTGGGCATTTGGCTGCTGGGCCGAGCGGGCACGCGCCACCTGGGAGCCAGCGGGGTGATATTTGGCTATTTGGGCTATGTGCTGTTGCGGGGCTATTTTGAGCGCAGTTTGCCTGCGATCGCTGCCTCCATCCTGGTTGGCCTGCTCTATGGCGGCACCCTGTGGGGCCTGCTGCCTTGGCAACAGGGCAAGTCCTGGGTTGGCCACGGCCTGGGATTTCTGAGCGGCGTGGTGGTTGCTCGCAACCTGGAGGGCATCCAAACCTGGTGGATGAATAATTCCGGCTTTTAAGTCAGTGAGCCTATAGCGGTTTTCGCTGGTGTGAGGTATATGTTGATGCTTGTAATGCTTGTCTGGCAAGGCTTCTGGTGTACCTCGTCCGATCAGGAACCGCTA
>CAYUBC010000724.1:0-1749 GCA_964442885.1 uncultured bacterium
GTTCTTCCTGGCGGAGAACCTCTAAGCGAGCGGCTCTGGCCGTCCCCTTGAGGGGAAGAAAGCCTTCAAAGACAAAGCGCTCTGTGGGTAGGCCCGACACACAAAGGGCCGTAATAGCTGCGGTGGGGCCAGGGATAGGCACGACGGGAACTCCGGCTTCAATACAGGCGGCAATTAACTCGTAACCCGGATCGGAAATTCCGGGCATTCCGGCATCGGACACCAGGGCTACCGCATGGTGCTGGGTTTGCAGGTGGTGCAACACGTCCCCAATGCGGCTCTGGCGGTTGTGCTCGTGGTAGCTAAGCTGAGGCGTGGTGATTTGGAAATGTTGCAGCAACTTGCCGGTATGGCGGGTATCTTCCGCTGCAATTAGATCGACGGCTTGCAAAATCCGCACGGCCCGAAAGGTCATGTCTTCCAAATTGCCCAGGGGCGTACCCACCACGTAGAGGCACCCTGGCCTGGGGTCGGTCGCCGTTGCCATGGTTGTCGTCGCTATCCCCACGCCTATCCCTCCGCTGCGGGGGAAGAGGATGCGGGGCTAGGGGAAGCACCCTGCAACTGCTGCATTAACCAATTGGCGGCGGCCGTGTTGGTGTCTGTAGCGGCCCGTCCTAGCGCTTGCTCAACTAGGGCAATTGGCAAGTCCGTCAATACCCGCGAAACCCGAATTGTTTCGTATACCCCCGTTGCGGTCAGGCCAAAGGCAAACAGCCGCAGACCTTTAACATCCACAACCCAATATTCAGGGACACCCAAACTGGCATAGAGCTGCTTTTGTTCATCCAGATCCAGGCTCAGGGTGGTATCAGCAATTTCCCCCACCAGATCGGGCAGGCGATGGCGGCTCAGAATGATCCGTCGAGGCTCACCGGGCTGCCATTTAGGAATAGCCTCACCCCGGTAGAGTACCAAATCGGGGGCACAGGCCTGGGTTTGGGGCCTTTCAATCAGGCAGCGACCGTAGGATTGCACGACAACCTCAGGGTGGAGGAAAGACCAGAAACCAAAAATCATCGTAATTAAATCGCTACAAGCCGCGTGACCTGGCCCTTCTTTACCCATGTCAACCCACAACCATCCCTGATGAAAGGCAATCTTGCGCCAGTCGAGCTCGGCGTTGTCTCGCATCTGCACATAGTCCTGCCAGGTTGCCCCCCGCTGCTCAAAAATAGTTGGGGACGGGCTGAATTTTTCTACAGAAATGGTCATAACCCAACACCCCAAAGGCTAGATTTAGAGGCTAGTTCAGCCTCCATAATAGCGCTCTGGCAGCGGGAGAGATCGCGGCCATCCACCGCCGCAAACCCGACTGCTTAAAGCCCCGCCCCTAGCTACCGCGATAGGTGCTGTAGGCCCATGGCGACACCAGCAGCGGCACATGATAGTTCCCGCTAGGATCCGCCACCGTAAACCGGACGGGAATTTGATCCAGAAACGGTGGTTCTGACAGGGATGCCCCCGTTTTCGCAAAATAGGCCGCCACGTCGAAGGTGAGCTCGTAGGTGCCTTTCTTTAGTTCGTCGCCCTCCAGCAGGGGTTCACTGGTGCGCCCATCACCATTGGTTTCAACGGTTTTGAGCGCCGTTTTAATATCCGCATCGTCATTAATGGCCCAGACTGTGAGCCGCAGTGAGGCGGCGGGTTTACCCAGGGCCGTATCGAGAACGTGGGTGGAGAGTCTGCCCATTGTGGTGATCGATCATGCCAAATAGCTACAGACAAAGCATATAGTAAGAAGCCCTT
>CAYUBC010000725.1:0-1732 GCA_964442885.1 uncultured bacterium
GCATCCCCTGCCAGCCGTCCACCACAATGCTGCGGGCCGGGCCCAGCAGGGTAGCGGTAGCCAGCAAAGCGTGAAACCACAGGCCACTCAGCACTGGCACCGTCAGCCAGCCAAAATGCCGGAGGTGGCCGATGGTAGACAGGACAAGCAGGGCGATCGCCACCGCCAGCCGCTGCCCCTGCTGTTGCTGCTCCTGCCGCTTACGCTCTACCCAGGCCGTCAGGTCGTAGCCAGTGCTCTCTTCCCCGGCGGTTCTGGGCGTAGTGGGGAAGCCCGCTTGGGTGACGACCTCTGCCAGTTGCGCCGCCGTTACCGCATCAACCTCGGCCTCCACGACGGCGACCTCAGTTACCAGGTTGACCGTTGCCGAGAGGACGCCCTCTACCTGGGCCAGGCGACCTTCTACCGTTCGCACACAGCCTGCACACATCATGCCTTCTACGTTCAACACCAGGGTTTGGTGAGGGGAGGCCGCTTCGGTGGGTGGGGCAAGGTCATGGGTAGGCTGGGGAAGAACCTGCATAGGCGTTAAGGAATTGAGATTTTTCGTTGAGTAAGCACGTCATTTAGCCTAGCAAGCCCCGCCTGCATTGCTAGTTAGTCTTCGGAAAAACCATAGATTTGCTGGCTTTTACCAGGGCCAGATGTTGCCCTGGGATTCCCTGGGAAGGGTTGCCAGAACATCCCAGTAACTTACTTAACGACTGGCACCTGCTGATGCCAGGCTGTGGCCTGCTCGTAGGCATAGCCCACTTCAAACAGCAGGTCTTCCCGCAGAACGTTGCCAATCAGTTGCAGGCCAATGGGTAGGCCCTGGTCGTCGAATCCGCAGGGCAGGCTCATCCCCGGCAGGCCAGCCAGGTTAACGGGAATGGTCATCAGGTCAGACAGGTACATGCTGAGGGGGTCGTCTACCTTTTCGCCAGCCTTAAAGGCGGTAGTGGGAGAGGTGGGGCAAACCATCACATCCACCTTTTCAAAAGCGGCTTCAAAGTCCTGTTTAATCAGGGTACGCACCTTTTGGGCTTTGAGGTAGTAGGCATCGTAATAGCCTGCTGAGAGCGCGTAGGTGCCGATCATAATTCGCCGTTTCACCTCCGGGCCAAAGCCCTCGGCGCGGGTTTGGGTGTACATGCTCATGAGGCTGTCGTTGGCTTTACGCACCCCGTACTTAACCCCGTCGTAGCGGGCCAGGTTAGAAGAGGCTTCCGAGGGCGCAATGATGTAGTAGGTGGGCAGCCCGTAGGGAAAGCGGGGACAGGCGATCTCCTGGATTTCCGCCCCCAATTCCTTGAGCTTCTGAATGGCTTTTTCCGTGGCGGCTCTAACAGCGGGGTCGATGCCCTGGGCGGCAAAGGTTTCTTGAATAATGCCGATTTTGCGCCCCTTGAGGCTGGTCTTAAGGGATTGGGTGTAGTCGGGCACGGCCACATCCAGGCTGGTGGAGTCGCGGAGGTCGTGACCGGCGATCGCCCCCAGCAGCAGCGCCGCATCTTCCACGGTTCTGGTTAGCGGCCCAATTTGATCTAGCGACGAGGCATAGGCTACCAGTCCAAACCGCGACACCAGCCCGTAGTAGCGCTTGAACAGCGCCTCGCCGGTGGTGTCGGCGTACAGCGTCGCGCGCTCGGGCCCGACGTACAGCGACAGCGGCAGGTCGGTGCGGCGGGTGTCGACGCTGGGGCGCTCGCCGGTGGCGTCGCGCAGCACATCGCACACCGCATCCTTGATG
>CAYUBC010000726.1:0-1725 GCA_964442885.1 uncultured bacterium
TGACCGCCCTCGTCATGGCCCACAAAGCCAGGAGGAGCACCAATCAGCTTCGATACGGTGTGGCTTTCCATAAACTCCGACATATCCAGTCGAATCATGGCATCTTCGGCCCCAAACAGGGCCACGGCCAGGGCTTTGGAGAGCTCGGTCTTACCTACCCCAGTCGGGCCAGAGAACACCAGACTGGCAATGGGCCGGTTGGCGCTGGCCAAGCCAGAACGGGCGCGGCGAATCGCTCGTGCCACAGCCATCACCGCCTCGTGCTGGCCAATCACCCGCTCGTGCAGAACATCCTCCAGGTGCATCAGGCGAACCGATTCAGTTTCCGTCATCCGGTTAACCGGAATGCCCGTCCAGGCGGCCACTACGTCAGCAATGCTTTCTTCGTCTACCAGGGGTAGGGTGGGTTGTTCTGCCCCGGCTTCGGCATACTCAGGCACCTCAGGCTGTAGCTCGGTGCGGAGCGACCGCTGCTCTTCCTGGAGAACCTTGGCTTTGCCGTAGTCCTGGCGCTGAATGGCGCTATCAATGTCCTTGGTCAACTGGCCCAGTTTCTGCCGCAGTTGCTTGGATGGGTACTTGGGCATAGACCGTAACTTCACCTGGGAGCCCGCTTCGTCGATCAGGTCAATGGCTTTGTCGGGCAGGTGGCGATCGCTGATGTAGCGATCTGACAACCGGGCCGCGGCTACCAGCGCCTCGTCGGTAATGGTGACCTGGTGAAACTGCTCGTAGCGGCTGCGGATGCCCTGGAGAATTTCGATGGTGTCGTCCACCGAAGGGGGAGCCACCACCACCGGCTGGAAGCGCCGCTCCAGAGCCGCATCGCGCTCGATGTACTTGCGAAACTCATCCAGGGTGGTCGCGCCGATGCACTGCATTTCGCCACGAGCCAGGGCCGGTTTTAGCATGTTAGCGGCATCCATGCCGCCTTCCAGGGAGCCAGCCCCAATCAGGGTGTGGATTTCGTCAATCACCAGCACCACGTTGGGATCCTTACGCACCTCATCCACAAGCTGGGTGAGGCGCTCTTCAAAGTCGCCCCGGAAGCGGGTGCCAGAGACTAGGGAGCCCATATCCAAGCTAATCACCCGCTTGTCGAGCAGGGCTTCGGGCACATCCTGATTAACAATGCGCTGGGCCAGCCCTTCAGCAATGGCGGTTTTACCTACGCCGGGTTCGCCCACCAGAATCGGGTTATTTTTGGTGCGGCGACCCAAAATCTGGACGACGCGCTCAATTTCCTTGCTACGACCCACCACCGGATCAATTTTGCCGGAAGCGGCTAGCTCCGTCAGGTCAGTGCCAAACTCGGCCAGGATTTTGCCCCGCTTCCGGGCCGGTTCGCGATCTTGCCCGCCCTCTGAGCTACCGGCAGGCACCGCCGCGACTTCGCCCAGTTCTTGAATGATGCGGGTGCGCACTTTGGCCGGATCTACGCCCAGGTTAGTCAGCACCCGGTAGGCAACGCTCTCGGTGTTTTGGGTCAGGCTGAGCAGCAGGTGCTCCGGCTCAATGTAGGCCGCATCCATTTTGCGGGCTTCTTGAAAGGCTTGCTCGAAGACCTGCTTGACCTTTGGCGTAAAGGGAATTTCTGGGGGCACACTGCCGCTGCCTCGACCAATGATGGCCTCAACCTCGGCCCTGGCGTCGTCGAGGTTAACCCCAAACTCGTCGAGTACCTTGGCCGAAACCGTAGCGCTCTCCTTAATCAGCCCCAGGAGC
>CAYUBC010000727.1:0-1725 GCA_964442885.1 uncultured bacterium
CCCATTTCGGTGCCGCCGTGGTTGAGCTGAATGCTGCCGTCGGTGTAGATCAGCATCAGGGCTCCGGCCTGGTTGTACTGCACCTTATTAAAGGAGATGCCGAATTTAACCGGCGTGATAGCCAGGCCGCGCTTTTTGTAGGGGCTAGTTGCATTGAAGGCGGCGATTTGCCCCTGGCGGGTGGCGTACTCCGCACCCTGCTTGGCCTCTTGCCAAACGCGGGCAATGCGGTTATCGACAATTTCCTGGCCGTAGTGGGTGGTGCAGGTGTCGCCCTGGCCGTGGTAAAAGTTGCGCTCGCGCACTACATCGGGGGGAAGGTTGAGGGTGCGGGCGATGCGATCAATAACCTCCTCAATTACAATCATGCCCTGGGGGCCGCCGAAGCCGCGATAGGCGGTGTTTGACACCCGATTGGTTTTGGCGATGCGGCCTTCTACCAGCAGGTTGGGGATGTAGTAGGCGTTGTCTACATGGAGCATGGCCCGCATCAGCACCGGCGGTGAGAGATCCAGGCTCCAGCCGCCGTCGGCGGTTAGGGTGACTTTCATAGCGGTGATGTTGCCGTCGCTAGTAAAGCCGACTTCGTACTGGCCCAGAAAGCCGTGGCGCTTGCCGGTGATCAGCATGTCGTGGTGGCGGCGCAGGCGCACCCGGGCGGGTCTGCCGGTTTTGTAGCTGGCCAGGGCAGCAGCGGCAGCAAAGGGGTTGGCCTGGGATTCTTTACCGCCAAAGCCACCGCCCATGCGCAGGCAGGTACAGACGACTCGATTATTGGGCAGGCCGAGAATGCGGGCTACAACCACCTGGGTTTCGGTGGGGTGCTGGGTAGAGGCGTAGACCTGGAGGTTGCCTTCGCCATCGGGGATGACCCAGCTGGTCTGGGTTTCCAGGTAGAAGTGATCCTGTCCGCCGATGTCTACTTCGCCAGTGAAGCGGTGGGCAGCCTGGGTTAGGGCGGCTTCGGGCTCGCCCCGGCGGATCACCTGCAGGTCGTCGTGGAAGCTGTTGGCGGCGATCGCCGCCTGAATGGTTTTGATGGCTGGTAGGGGGGCGTATTCCACTTCGATCTTAGCGGCGGCGGCTCTGGCGGCGGCTTCGGTTTCACCCACGGCCCAGGCAACGACTTGACCGTGGTAGCTGACTTCATCGGTGGGTAGGAGCACTTCGTCGTGGCGAATCACTCCTGTGTTGTTTTCTCCGGGCACATCAGCGGCGGTGAGCACGGTGACGCAGCCCTCGACGGCCAGCGCGGGAGTGGTATTAAGCCGGGTAATCTGGGCTCTGGCGTGGGGAGCAATGACTGGGTATAGCGACAGCATCCCGGCGGGTTCGCGTTGGTCGTCGGTGTAAACGGCGGTGCCGCTGACGTGGGCGACGGCGCTTTCGTGACTGTTCCGTTGACCAACTGGGCTCATGGGGTTAGCTCGCTTGATGGTTAAATCTGCGGATGGAGAGTTTTGTCTGGCCTAGGGCAGTTGTCTGGATGATGGGCGACCAGGTTTGCGGCTGGGGGAATTTCGATTTCCCCCAGGCCCCCTCGACCAGGGCATGCCGCTGCCCTGGACCCGGCTGAAGGGTTGATGGGTTGGTGGGCACATCGCGCGTCGCATCGGTCTCAGCCTGTGGGGGATCTAGGGGAATTCTACGAAGAATTTTTCAAACAAATTTACAACTAATCGCTGGCGGTATTCGGCACTGCCGCGCAAACCGAAACGGCATGGA
>CAYUBC010000728.1:0-1287 GCA_964442885.1 uncultured bacterium
ACGGACGGCGTACCTATAACGCCAACCTGATTCCCAACCGGGGAGCCTGGCTCAAGTTTGAAACCGACAAAAACGACCTGGTTTGGGTGCGGATTGATAAAACCCGCAAACTGTCGGCTCAGGTGTTGTTGAAGGCGCTAGGGCTGAGCGACAACGAGATCTTCGACTCCCTGCGAAACCCGGAGTATTTTCAGAAAACCATCGAAAAGGAAGGCCAGTTTAGCGAAGAAGAAGCGCTGCTAGAGCTGTACCGCAAACTACGCCCTGGGGAACCGCCCACCGTAGCCGGTGGTGAGCAGTTGCTCTACTCCCGCTTCCACGACCCCAAGCGCTACGACCTGGGCCGAGTGGGGCGCTACAAGCTAAACCGCAAGCTGCGGCTCAACGTGCCTGATACCACCCGGGTGCTGACGCCGACGGATATCCTCACCGCCATTGATTACCTGATCAACCTGGAGTTTGATATCGGCACTATCGACGATATTGACCACCTGGGGAACCGTCGAGTGCGCTCCGTGGGTGAACTGCTGCAAAATCAGGTGCGGGTTGGGTTGAACCGCTTGGAGCGGATTATCCGGGAGCGGATGACTGTGTCGGATTCTGATGCCCTAACGCCAGCCTCGCTGGTTAACCCCAAGCCTCTGGTGGCGGCCATTAAGGAGTTCTTCGGCTCCAGCCAGCTTTCCCAGTTCATGGATCAGACCAACCCTCTGGCAGAGCTGACCCATAAGCGCCGCATCAGCGCCCTTGGCCCTGGCGGGTTAACCCGGGAACGGGCCGGCTTTGCAGTGCGTGATATTCACCCCTCCCACTACGGGCGGATTTGCCCCATCGAAACGCCGGAAGGCCCCAACGCCGGATTAATTGGCTCCCTGGCTACCCACGCCCGCGTCAACGAGTTTGGCTTTATTGAAACTCCTTTCTTTAAGGCCGAAAATGGCCGCGTGTTTAAGGATCGGGAACCGATTTACATGACCGCCGACGAGGAAGACGATCTGCGGGTCGCGCCTGGAGATATTGCCACCGATGAGGGAGGCTACATCATTGGCGAAACGGTGCCCGTCCGCTATCGGCAGGACTTTACCACTACCGCCTCCACCGAAGTGGACTATGTGGCGGTTTCTCCGGTGCAGATTATCTCCGTGGCGACCTCGCTCATTCCCTTCCTGGAGCACGACGATGCCAACCGCGCCCTGATGGGGTCTAACATGCAGCGGCAGGCGGTGCCACTGCTGCAGCCAGAACGCCCCCTGGTGGGCACTGGCCTGGAGGCTCAGGCCGCCCGCG
>CAYUBC010000728.1:1297-1721 GCA_964442885.1 uncultured bacterium
CCGCGACTCTGGCATGGTGATTATCAGCCGCACCGATGGGGAGGTGGTCTACCTGGATGCGGACTTGATTCAGGTGAAAGATCCAGAAGGCGGTATCCACAGCTATGAGATGCAGAAGTACCAGCGCTCTAACCAGGATACCTGCCTGAACCAGCGCCCGATTGTGTTTCCGGGTGACCGGGTTCAATCTGGTCAGGTGCTGGCCGATGGCTCAGCCACCGAGGGCGGCGAACTGGCCCTGGGGCAAAATATCCTGGTGGCCTACATGCCCTGGGAAGGCTACAACTACGAAGACGCCATCCTGCTCAGCGAGCGCATGGTCTATGACGACGTGTACACCTCCATCCACGTTGAGAAGTTCGAGATTGAAGCGCGGCAGACCAAGCTGGGGCCTGAGGAAATCACCCGTGAAATTCCTAACGTC
>CAYUBC010000729.1:0-1719 GCA_964442885.1 uncultured bacterium
TGCTCGCTCTTCGCTGCGCTGTCTGTCGGCGCGGGAATCTTCCAGGAAGATAGTAAAACGCTGGTTGGTTTCCTGCTGCTGGCGAGCCAAATCAGTATCAGTAGTAGGGAGGAAAAGGGCGCTGCGGTAAAATCCAGACGTTAGGATCTAGCCGCATGGAAGCCGCCGTCCGGAAGCCGCGATTGAGGAGTAGCAATTAGGAACAGATTATAGAATTCCACATTCTTTCTCTCCTATACCAGAGTGTTAAAGCCAGAGTGTTTAAACCCTGTATGGTACGGCTGCTCTACCCTCATATCCTATCAAACGTTACCCTTTGAAATCCTCTTAAGGACTTGCTACCGGTTATGAGCAAAAGCGCCGAAGTCATTTGTGTAGGTACTGAGCTACTGCTGGGGGATATCCTCAACAGCAATGCTCAGTTTTTAGCCAAGGAGTTAGCGGCTTTGGGCATTCCCCACTACTTCCAAACGGTGGTGGGCGATAACCCGACCCGCATTCAACAGGTGATGAGCATAGCCTGCGAGCGCTCCAACTTACTGCTCTTTACCGGCGGCCTTGGCCCCACCCCGGATGATCTAACCATTGAGACCCTAGCTGACTTTTTTGGGGTTCCCTTGGTAGAGCATCCTGACATTTTGGCCGATATTGAAGCTAAGTTTACGAGCCGGGGTCGCACCATGTCTCCCAGCAACCGTAAGCAAGCTTGGCTGCCTGAGGGGGCAATGGTGCTGCCCAACAGCCAGGGCACGGCCCCCGGTATTATTTGGGAACCCCGCCCTGGGGTACTGCTGATGACCTTTCCGGGTGTGCCGCGCGAGATGCAGGCCATGTGGCGAGACACGTCGGTGCCCTACCTGCACAACCACGGCTGGGTCTGCGAAACCATCCTGAGCCGGATGCTGCGGTTTTGGGGAATCAGCGAGTCGGCCATGGCAGAACGGGTGGCCGACTATCTCAACCTCAGCAACCCAACCGTAGCACCCTACGCCAGCCGTGGCGAAGCCAAGCTCAGAATTACTGCCAAGGGCACTTCTACAGCAGCAGCCCTAACCCTGATTGAGCCGATTGAAACCGCTATCAAGGCGTTAATGGGCTCAGACTGCTACGGCACCGATGAAGATAGTCTGGCTTCCGTGGTGGGGGTGCTCCTTCTCCAGCGTCAGCAAACCTTGGCCGTGGCTGAGTCCTGCACAGGGGGTGGGTTGGGGCATACGCTCACCACCATAGCTGGAAGTTCTGCCTACTTCTGGGGCGGCATTATTGCCTACGACAATCGCGTCAAAATTAACTTGCTCAAGGTTGATGCAACAGTACTAGGTCAGGAGGGCGCGGTCAGCGCTAAGGTGGCTGAACAAATGGCCCAGGGGGCCAAAGCTGCCCTGGGCACAGACTGGGCCTTGAGCATTACCGGGATCGCCGGGCCGGGCGGCGGCAGTCCAACTAAGCCCGTGGGCCTGGTGTACATTGGTCTGGCCACACCAGGGGGTGACCTCCTTAGTGTTAAGCACGAGTTTGCCGCTTTTCGAGGGCGCGACTGGGTACGAGAATTAAGCGTTTATTCGGCGCTGGATTTACTTCGACGTCATCTACTGTGACAAGTGGCTTGATCATTTGCGCCAATTGGTTATGATGGTTTTATGTATAATCTGCGGTTCCCAATTAGGTGAGGGGCAGCCATTTGAGCAGCACGCCTGGGGTAGCGCAGTCCAGTAAGGA
>CAYUBC010000730.1:0-1715 GCA_964442885.1 uncultured bacterium
AGATGATGTTGTTGCCGTACATCAGGGAGCCAGCTACGGGCTCACGGATGCCATCGATGTCCACGGGGGGAGCCGCGATGAAGGCGATAACGTAGCAAGCGGTTGCAGCTAGGAGAGTGGGAATCATCAGTACGCCGAACCAGCCAATGTACAGGCGATTTTCGGTGCTGGTTACCCACTGACAGAACTGCTCCCACAGGGAAGCGCTTTCGCGCTGCTGTAGTGTAGTCGTCATGATGTATTAGTCCTTGGTATTTATTGTTTCAAGGTAATGCAGGCGGTAATCGTTTAGATTTGTAACCTGCATTAAGTATTACATTAACGGAATCGTGGAGTTTTGTAAACAAAAATCTTTCTAAAGATTAACGGGTGGCGGCAATGTACGGGCTCGATGGAGCTAGTTCAGTTAGGCGAAAGCCTTAGCCAGAGCTAGATACAGCTCCTTAGCCGCAGCTTTGCCATGGTTGTAAAGTAGCTCCTGCAATGTCTCAGAAAAGATAGGTCGGCCCTGTAATGCCACCCTGACCTTGGGCCAATCAACGAGTTCTAGAGTGCTTCCAGGTAATCCAACAGGTCGGCCATGGCCTGAGGATCCGGTTGAAACTGGGGCATAGGAGGGGTCTTGCCACTGGTAACTTGCTTAATCAAACTAACTTTGGTGCGATGGTCAGAAACGCCCACCAACGTTGGGCCAACTTCTCCCAGGGCTTCAAAACCGTGGCAAACGGCACAATTCATCTTAAAGATGGCCTCACCTCGAACGCTATCTCCCCGTAAGGACAAAACCTCGTGGATGTAGGGATCCGAAGCTTGGGCGTGGCGCATCAGCGCAAACCCGATCCCAATGACCAGTATTAGAGATACCAGGGTCAGGGCTGCTTGCCGAAGCAACGTACGCAAATCTTCGGTTTGTTCGTCCAAGGTCTCTGGTGCCAATGTCGAGGAATTAAATGTTGCGTTTACATACATATAATGTTACGCACTTTAATGAAAAGTCTAAAGCTTTGCCAGAGATTTTTAAGAATTCGAGGCTGCTTGCCGCTTTGGCGCTAGGGGTATACCCGGTTGTGCAGCTTATAAAAGCCTTCAGCAACCCGCCATTCGCCTGATGGGTTAGGGCACTGAGTAGAACCAAAGGCGGCAAAATGAGAGTGGACAGTCCAGTCTGGAAGGGAGCGCGCCTAATCCGCCGCAATATGGCTGGAAAATATGTAAATCCGCTGAGTCTCCAAGTTTTCGCTCAAGTCTGAGGGTTTGATGTCCTCTTGTCCTGGTGGGGTATCGCGGTGGAAGACCTGACGGTTCAGCCCCACCTGGAGACCGCTGAAGGGATCGCTGCCACTGGAAATTAAAAAGGCAAGTTGGTGGATATCTGGCCAGGTCAACAGGTCATCTAGGGTGGCCATCAGCGCCTTAAGGTTGGGCTGGTCGCCGTCCCCATACCAGCCTGGAGGAACAGCCTGAGGACTATCTAAGCCCAGGTGTACAATCTGGTGTGGCTGGCTAAACAGGGCTGAAGCAACCGGTCTGGCCTCTTCTTGCAGCAGCAACCCCTGGGTCTGGGCCAGGTAGCGCAGCTTTTCTAGCTTTTGATAGCGGGCCTCAGCCGAGAGTGCCCCACCCTGCCAGTGGATAGCCACCGTGGCCAGGTAGGTCTGCACCAGCAGGTGGCCCAGCTTTTGGGCCTTGGTGGTCAGGTAGTTGGAATTGTAGGG
>CAYUBC010000731.1:0-1384 GCA_964442885.1 uncultured bacterium
GCCGGTCAGTATGCTGGATGCCACCGTGCAAACCCAGGTACTCAATCTCATGCTGGCCCTCAAGCAAGATTTCAACCTCACCTACCTGTTTATTACCCATGACCTTTGGGTGGCGCGGTATATGTGCGATCGCATCGCTGTCATGCAAGCGGGAAAGATCGTCGAACTTGCCCCAACCAAGGCGTTATTCAAGTCGCCCCAGCACCCCTACACTCAAACCCTGCTGCAGGCCGTTCCCGCCCTGGCCAGGGGCTAAAACGCCCTCAGGCGGCCAGTACCGTCAGCAGATCATCCGCCAGCTCAAAATTGGCCGTTACAGACTGCACATCGTCCAAATCTTCCAGGGCATCCATGAGCTTGATCAGCAGACGAGCCTGATCGGGATCCTCAACCTGGATAGTGTTGCTGGGAATCCACCGCAGTTCGGTCTGTTGTACAGAGTAACGATGGGTTTTGAGGGCGGTGTCAAGCTGTTCCAGGTCATTGGGGGCGCAAACAATCTCAGCGCCGGGGGTGTCTTCATCCAAATCAATCAGCTCGTAGGACTCAGCCCCGCCTTCCATAGCTGCTTCCAGGAGAGCCTCTTCATCCCCTGGCGAGGCGATGGTGACAACGCCTTTCTGGTCAAACATCCAGCCAACGCAGCCGGTTTCTCCCAGGTTGCCGTTGCGTTTACTAAAGGCGGCCCGTAGGTCGGCGGCGGTGCGGTTGCGATTGTCGGTCAGCGCCTCAATTAGAATGGCTACGCCGCCAGGGCCATAGCCCTCATAGCGGATGGCTTCGTAGCTGTCATCGGCTCCCAGTTGGCCCGCGCCCTTGGCAATGGCGCGGTCAATATTATCGTTGGGCACACCAGCGGCCTTGGCCTTGTCGATCGCGGTTCTAAGCTGAAAGTTGCCTGCCGGGTCTGGCCCACCCAAGCGGGCCGCCACAATAATTTCCCGCGACATTTTGGCAAATACCTTGCCCTTAACCGCATCTACCCGCGCCTTTTGACGCTTGATGTTAGCCCACTTACTATGACCTGCCATACCTCATCAAGAGTTCACTGCATTTTCGATTCTATACCGCTGACCCAAACTGTAAGCTGGGCTACTGCGGTTCTGGCCGAGCCGCTGCTCAAAGGCCCCTCAATGGCTATCTCCTGACAAAAAATTCTGCCCCGGCATAGATGAGGGGCAGGTGAAATCATCAAGTTTTCGTGACATCATGCTTTTCCATCAGAAGTCTTTCAGAATAAGGGTTTCAGGAAAAAACAGACGCCACCAGCTAAACCCAGGCCCTTGACAATTTTGAAAACCGTAGCGTAATATACAGAAGGAAATAGGAATTCGTTCATCTCTCTCGCTCTTCTCAATTGGATCAGAGAGGGACGGAAGTAGGG
>CAYUBC010000731.1:1394-1714 GCA_964442885.1 uncultured bacterium
CCCAATGTTCGGATCAAATCTCTTGATCTTTTTGGAGGCGACATTATGAAACTCACCTATCGCGGCGTTAGCTACGACTACACTCCTCCCGTTGTGGAGACACAAACCATCGACGAAGTCGGCAAGTTCCGTGGCGTTGACATTCGGTTCCGCACGATTAAGAAAGCACCGGTTCAGCAACCAACTCTGGATCTGGTTTATCGCGGCGTGGCCTACAGCACGGGCGCTGCGGCTGAAGCAACCTCTGAAGTCAAAGAAGTTGCTGCGCCTGCTGCTCCAGTAGCAGCGAGTGCTTCGGTCAGCGCTGAAGACAAAGCCCG
>CAYUBC010000732.1:0-1713 GCA_964442885.1 uncultured bacterium
TTTGGTCGCCTTGCTGGCGGGCGGCCACGTGATTTTGGAAGGCGTGCCCGGTACCGGCAAAACCCTTCTGGTGCGAGCATTGTCGCGGCTAATTCAGGCTGACTTTGCCCGCATTCAGCTAACCCCAGACATTCTGCCGTCGGATATTTCAGGCACCAACGTGTTTGACCTCACCAGCCGCACCTTTACGCTTAAAAAAGGCCCCGTCTTTACCCAGGTGCTCTTGGCCGACGAAATTAACCGCACCCCGCCTAAGACCCAGTCGGCCCTGCTGGAGGCCATGGAAGAGCAGCAGGTTACCCTGGATGGCACCAGTCACCCCTTACCCGACCTGTTCTGGGTGGTGGCGACCCAAAACCCCCTGGAGTTTGAGGGCACCTATCCCCTACCAGAGGCCCAGCTTGACCGCTTTTTGTTTAAGCTGGTGGTGGGCTACCCGGCCCCGGCAGCGGAAAAGCAAATGTTGCTCAATGCCCAGGCTGGCTTTGAGGCCAAGCGGCTGGATGTCTCCCAGCTCAAGCCTATGGCCACAGCCGACCATATCCTGGCTGCCCGCAGAGCGGTTAAGGCGGTAACGGTGCAGGAACCCATCCTCGACTATCTGCTGGCTCTGGCCCACAAAACCCGCCAGCACCCTGACCTGGAATTGGGAACATCGCCACGCTCCACGGTGCAGTGGTTGGCGGCCAGCAAAGCCCAGGCCTGGCTCAACGGGCAGGACTACGTTACCCCCGACCATGTCAAGGCCGTGGCGGCTCCGCTGCTGCGGCATCGGTTAATTCTGGGGGCCGAAGCCCAGTTGGATGGCCTCAACTGCGATCGCGTCGTCCAGGGCGTGCTGGATAGCGTGGCGGTGCCCCGGTGATGGGCCTGGTACCGACCGGACGCACCTACGGGCTGCTGCTGGGGGGTGGCGCGATCGCGGCCCTGGGCAGTATCTTTTTTGATGCGCCCCAGCGGCTCACCGTGGCGCTGCTGGCTTTGCTGCTGTTCAATGGCGCGGTGCTGCTGGCGATGCTGTGGGACGGGGGGCGGGTCAAGGCGCGCCGGGCCACCGTCCAGCGGAATCCGCTCCATCGCCTCTCCATCGGACGAGACAACCCCATCACCCTGCGCGCCCAGGCTCCGGCACCCAGCTACCTGCGGCTCTACGACCACTACCCCGCTGAGTTTGACGGCACCCCCATGCCGCTCCAAGTCGTTCTCCGAGAGACAGCACCCGAAGCGTTTCCCTTTACCGTTAACCCCAAGCAGCGGGGAACGTATGCCTGGGGCGACTTAAAAATTCAGCAGCGCAGCCCCCTTGGTCTGGCCTGGGTAGATTGGACGGAGCCTGCCGCCGAAACGGTCGCGGTCTACCCCGACCTGGTGGGGCTCAACCAGCTTTCGGTGAAATTAGCCCTGCAAGCCACCGGCCTGCTCAAGCAAAAGCGCCGCCTGGGAGTAGGTACCGAGTTTGCCGAACTGCGAGAATATGGCCTGGGGGATGACCCCCGCTTTATTGACTGGAAGGCCACGGCCCGCCTTAGCCAACCCCTGGTGCGGGTGCTGGAGCCAGAGCGAGAGCAAACCCTGCTGATTTTGCTGGATCGAGGCCGCCTGATGACGGCCCAGGTGCAGCAGCTCTCCCGGTTTGACTGGGGCATGAATGCGGCCCTGTCCCTCGCCCTGGCCGGGGTGTCGCGGGGAGATCGGGTTGGCCTGGGCGTTTTT
>CAYUBC010000733.1:0-1707 GCA_964442885.1 uncultured bacterium
TGGCGCTGGCCACCGGACAGGGTGGCTCCCCGTTCTCCCAGCACGGTGTCGTAACCCGCCGGTAGGTCAAGGATGAACTGGTGGGCGTTAGCCAGCTTGGCCGCCTGAATAATGTCGGCCTCGGTGGCGGTGGGGCTGCCGTAGGCAATGTTGTCGCGCACGGAGGCGGCAAACAGCACGCTGTCTTGCAGCACGATGCTGATTTGCTGACGTAGGGAGGCGAGGGTATAGGCGCGCAGATCCTGACCGTCGATGAGCACCTGGCCTTCCAGGGGGTCGTAAAGCCGCAGCAGCAGACTCACCAGGGTGGATTTGCCGCTGCCAGAGGGGCCAACGATGGCCACCTGCTGCCCTGGTTCCGCCTGGAAGCTGAGGTTGCGTAAAATGCCCTGTTCTGGTTGGTAAGCAAAGGTGACGTTGCGACACTCTACCACGCCCTGGAACGGGGGGGCGGGTTTTGCTCCCCGCAGGTCGCGCACATCAGGGACAATGTCCAACAGGTCAATGATGCGCTCCCCGGAGGCGGTGGCCTTGGCGATTTGACCGGTGTACTTGGCCAACTGGCGCATGGGCTTAAAGGCCACCTTCAAGTAGGTGACGAACACCAGCAACTCCCCAGGGGTAATGACTTCAGACAGCACCAACTGCACCCCCCGCCACAGCACCAGGGAAGTGGCAATGGCCACCAGAATTTCCACCAGTCGCTCCTGGGCGGCCCGTAGCCGCTGGGCTTCGGCGCTTTCCCGCAGGCTTTTTTGGTTCTGCTTGGCAAAGGCGCTTTCCAGCATCCCCTGCAGGGAGAGCGCCTGGACGACTTTGATCGCCCCGATCGCCTCTGCTGCGGTGGCGGCCATTGCCCCTTCTCGCTTGCGCTGCTTGCGGGCCACGGTTTGAATTTTGTTGCTCATGCGCCGGGTGGTGAGCAAAAACAGGGGCAGAACGGCTATGGCAATCAGCGCCAGCTCCCAGTGCAGCCATAGCATCACCCCCAACATCCCCACTAGGGTGAGCAGATTCGTCAGCAGGGGCAGGGCTGCGACTACTGTGACCTCTCGCAGCCGCTCGATGTCGTACGTAACGCGGGTAATTAGGTCACCGCTTTTAGCCCGGTTGTGAAAAGCCAGGGAAAGGCTTTGAATATGGCTGTAGAGCTGGCTGCGCACATCGGTCATGACGTGGGTGGCGGCAATGGCCATATTGACCTCGCTGATGTAAGCAAAGCCGCCGCGCAGGGTTGAGAGTATGACTAACCCCACGGCAATCAGCGTAATTACCGTAAGCACCGAAAACTCGGCCAGGGCGGGAATGCCGATGGGCTGCCCCTGCACCCCCGGCAAAATCACCTGGTCAAACATCAGTTTGAGGGGCCAGGGTTCCAGCAGGCGCATGGCGGTTTCGGCAAACATGGCCAGCATGGCTACACTGGTGAGCCGTCGCTGCTTGTACAACTGCGGCCAAAACCGGCGGACAATGCGGCCAATGCTCGGTAAAGCCTCCCCAAGGGATTTGGGTTTGGGTTTCTTAGACATGGAGTTGAACATGAATTAAGAAGAAGCGAAAAATCCAACGGTTTGGGGAAGATGCACCCTGGGTAGATCGAAAAGAAACTGTCCTGTTGTGAATTGACCCTCTCCCTAAATCCCTCTCCCAAGTTGGGAGAGGGACTTTGAAGGCTGTTTCCGGCTCCCCTCTCCTTCTTGGGAGAGG
>CAYUBC010000734.1:0-1692 GCA_964442885.1 uncultured bacterium
CCGACTGCTCCAGCGATTATGGCCAGGTGCTCTACCGTCAGGACGGTCTGATTGAAAAGGTCTACACCAGCAAAATTGAGCCCCTCCACGCCGAGCTAGAGCACTTTATTAGCTGCGTGCGGGGTGGCGAACAGCCCTCCGTGGGCGGCGAACAGGCGCTTAAAGCCCTGCGGTTAGCCAGCCTGATTGAACAAATGGCCCTGGATGGCAAACCCTGGCAACCTGTCGATTTGGCTAACGCTGGGGTGGAAGTTCCCGTTTCGGTGTAGCGGGTGGGCATCCACCCCGCTCAGGGCTTTACCACCACAGGCGTTCCTACCTTGACATGGCTGTAGAGGGATTGAATATCTCGTTCTAGCATTCGCACACAGCCGTGGGAGACCGCTTCACCAATCAGGGTTTCCTGGTTGGTGCCATGAATGCCAATGTGGTACGGGCCTTCCACCAAAAAGCCAATCCACCGCGAGCCGAGGGGGTTTTTTGGCCCTGGCCCCACCGCTTCCTTGGTAATGGGATGCCGCCAGATTGGGTCAACGCGCATATCTTGCACTGTGAATTGGCCTACGGGGGTTTGCCATTCGGCCTGGCCCACGGCAACGGGAGCTTCCATTACAGGTTGCTCGTTCTGGTAGAGCACCAGCCGACGTTGAACCAGATAAATTTCAATCCGGGTGTTGGCGGTAATCAGCGTCTCTGGAGCCTGGGTCATAAGCGTCTGGAGGCGAGTCAGCCGCGTCGCCTCGAACCGCCCCTTTTGTAGCCAGCCATTGGGGTTGCTGTAGTCGCGCCAGGCTCCGGCCGCCAGTAGCACAGCGGCTCCATAGCACACAACCACCAGGCAGCGGCGGGTAGGAGACGGCTTTTCCATAACGCCCCATGAGACACATCCTTAGCCAGCTTGAGATCTGAGCACAGCGGCTAGGGCTAGCTACCCGACCACCAGCGCCGCTGTAGCTTCTCCCGTCTTTAGGATACTCAGATACGGCGTTTCAGAACCGCATGAAAGGGTACTCGGTAGCTTGCTGTAGCTTGCTATGATGATCTGAAACGGTGGATAGGTAAGACTGTGGCGGTAAAACCAGACTGGTTACGGGTAAAAGCTCCCCAGTGGGAACGAGTGGGAGCTGTCAAGTCAATTTTGCAGGACTTGGGTCTCAATACGGTATGCGAGGAAGCCTCTTGCCCGAACATTGGAGAATGCTTCAAAGCCGGTACCGCTACGTTTTTAATTATGGGGCCAGCCTGCACCCGCGCCTGCCCCTACTGCGACATTGACTTTGAAAAACAGCCCAAAGCCCTGGATCCCACCGAGCCCTTGCGTCTGGCCGAGTCGGTTCGGCGCATGGGGCTGAACCATGTGGTGGTTACCTCCGTCAACCGCGACGACCTGGCCGATGGCGGTGCCAGCCAATTTGTGGCCTGCATTCAGGCGGTGCGGGACGTCTCACCTCACACCACCATTGAAGTTTTAATTCCCGACCTGTGTGGTAACTGGCAGGCCCTGGAGACAATTTTGGCAGCCAAACCCCACGTGCTGAATCACAATACCGAAACCGTGCCCCGGCTGTATCGCCGCGTCCGCCCCCAGGGCAACTATCAACGCTCCCTGGAACTACTACAGCGCAGCCGTGAGTTAGCCCCCTGGGTTTACACCAAGTCGGGGCTGATGACCGGCCTGGGCGAAACCGATGC
>CAYUBC010000735.1:0-1679 GCA_964442885.1 uncultured bacterium
GGAGTATTCCACAAGGCGGGAAGTTAAGCGGTCAACCGTCGTGTATCAATAGATACCCATGAAAAAAGCTCTGCGGCAAAGCCCAGAGCCCTGTATCGTACCCTTGCAAATTACAGTCAGGGAACGATGAATCCAACTATACGCGAACGCGGGAAAAAAGTGTTCCAGGCCGTCCAAGAGAATCCAGCCCAAGGGATACCAGCGATTGCCTCAGCGACCGGGATATCGAAAAGCAGTGTCCATCGCCACCAACAAGCGATTGAGCGTCGCAACCAATACCCCGAATCAGACTGGTGGGAAACCGAAGCCGGCAGCGCCTGGCTAAAACTTTTGGTGGTCGGCAGCATTTTCTTCTTTGGCATCAAGCACGGCATTGGTGTGGGAGAGTTATCCCAGTTTTTGAAAGCGCTGCGCTTAGGCCTTCATGTCGGGTGCTCTGCGAGTGCGTTGGCCCAGATGAAACAGCAGATCAAAGCAACCATAGAAGCTTACGAAGTGGCTCAGGCGGAGCATTGTCAACCCCATGAGGAACAAGGGATTTGCGTCGGTGGAGACGAAGTCTTCTTTGGCTTACCAGTGCTAGGCTTAGCGGAGCTCACCAGTGGTTATGTGCTAACGGAGGTGCAATGCGAGGACCGGAGTTATGAGACCTGGAAGGCGCAGATTCAGTCATGGTGGAGCCAAACCGGATGGCAGTGTCATTTCATGGTCAGTGACCGGGCCAAAGCCCTGATTAAGTTGGCCACCGATGGGCTCGGGTGTGTGAGTGTCGCGGACTTGTTCCATGCCCTGCGGTCCTTAGGCCAACCCATTGGCAGCGCTATCGGTCGTCAGCAGGCGCGCTTAGCCAAACAGGTCAAGACCTTAACCGCGCAACGGGACGCCACACCTCGTGAAGCCAGGCGGCTTGAGTTAGCGCAATCCCTGGCCGCCCTATCGACCCAACAAGACACCTTGGGCCAAGACCAGCAGCGCTACCATCAGGCGATTGCAGCCATTACCTTGAACCGACATCCGTTTAATCTCGATACTCAAGAACCCCAGACCTTTAGCGATATCACGATAGCGCTCCAGAGCGCATTGGCACAGCTTCGTGGCTTGGGCCAAACCTATGGTGGACAGAAGGCCGCTCAAGCCATTGATGGCTTTGAAAAGCAGCTCCCAGATATGGTTCGAGGACTACACGCCTGGTGGGAATGGGCGACTCAATCCCTGGCCACTCAAACCCTGTCCATTGATGTCCAAAATTGGGTGCTGGGTAGTCTATTGCCCTGGGTCTACTGGCTACAGCAAACGGATAAAACGCATCAACGTGAGTTAAAGGCACGATATCAACAAGCTGCTAACGATGCCGCTAACCAACTCGTGGCTCATCCCCTGACCCTGTCGATGTCAGCGGATGACCGCCAAACCTGGATTGAATGGGCTCGTTGGATGGCCAATAATTACCAGCGCACCTCTTCGGCTGTGGAAGGGCGTAACGGTTATCTCACCCGGCTCCATCATGCTGGACGAGGGTTCTCTCCCCAAACCTTGAAGGTGCTCACCATCATCCACAATTTTCATCTCAAGCGGCCCGATGGGACGACGGCCGCTCAGCGCTTATTTAGCTATGAATTCCCTGATCTATTTGAGTGGGTTGTCGACCACATGGGTGATCTTCCCCTCGCCCGTCAGTC
>CAYUBC010000736.1:0-1675 GCA_964442885.1 uncultured bacterium
TGGTTTGAAAAAACTCCAGGTAGTCTTGCCGGGCCAGGGGGTAGCTTTGGGCCGCCGTGAGGGGCTGCATGGACTCATGGCGAACCGCATAGATCCCCAGCAGGCTGGTGGTATCCATCGAGGCTACCGAGTGGCGGTTCAGGGTCGGGGGAAGGCCAATGGCGGCCCAGACGCGATCTCTCTGGTAGTGCTTCAGGGTGTCTAGAACGGCTCCAGAAGACGCCTGGCTCAGACGTTGCAAACTCTGCACCAGCTGCTCCTGGGCCTCTAGCTGATGTTGATAGCGGGTTTTGTAGGCCACCGCCGCCGCTTCTACATCGGCGGGGAACAGATGAATCTCTCGCTCAACTAAATGGGCGATGCTGAGGGCGTGGGCACCGGGGGTATCCTCAGCGGCGGTGGGCGTGGGCAGAGGCAGGCGACCCAGGGCAATGGTGGTGCTGGTCAGGTCGCTGCCGGTGTGGTTGACCTTCACCTCTGGGGCTTCTACCCGCTGGATGGCCTCTAGCTTGGCCCAGGGCTCCAGGGGGGTCATCACCAGGGCTCGCAGCAGGTATTGCAGGGTGGTCAGGGAAAATTCCTGCTGGTTGAAGGAATAGATAGTCCCAGATGGCACCGTATCCAAGCCCTGAAAGTAGGCGTACTCCAGGGTCAGCAGGTGAATTTCCACCAGGGGCATGAGTTCGGCTAGGGGCACCTGGGCCTGCTCCGCCGCCCAAAAAACGTGCCCTAGGAAGGGGCCAGCGTAGTAGCGATCGCTATCAAACACCCCATTCTGCAACAGCGGGCGATAGTCTCCCCGCTCCAGGCCCGCCGCAATTAAGGGCAGGGCGGGGTTACGCTGCAAAAACCAGAAGAACTTGTCATCCAGCACCCAGCGGTGGGCGGCAGGCACGGTCTGCCGCAAAGCCTGATAGCCCCGTTGGGAAATGGGCGGCACGACGGTGCCATCGCTGAGCACAAAGGTAACCCCGGCGGCATCGTGGGTAAAGGTGGCTCCCTCTAGTAAGGCAATGGGTGGGCGCGGCTCTACCCCGGTGAGGGCGACGAAGCCGCCGCGAGCGACTTCTTGGGTGAAGGCGTCTGCCCCCCGCTGGAGGCCCTGGCGCAGGGCTTGGGCAGAGTTGAGGGCGGGCGGCGGCAGGGCCGGGGCTGCTGGGGCCGGGGAAGATGCTGATGGGGAGGCATGGTGAAATCGCCAGAACAGCAGGCTACCCAGCCCTAGGGAGGCCAGAAGAGCGATCGCCCCTACCTGGGGCCGCTTAACCCGTGCCAGGCGACGTTGAAGGTTTTTGGGGACTGTGGTTAAAAGCCAAGCCATCGCTAACGCCAATGGGACGCCGCTGTATAATGTGCGCCTGTTCTCGCTTATCCTATCTGTTTTAGGCCGTTTCGACGCTTTTTGCTGGGGATTAGGGCGTTAAGAGTAGTCTATGGAATAAATCATCCAGCTCATTGCCCTTTCCCTCTCCCAAGTTTGGGAGAGGGAAAGGCCAGATTCAAAGTCCCTCTCCCAGCTTGGGCTACCGTGTATACACATCTTGGCCCTCACCCCCTCAGTCCCCCTCTCCCAAAAATGGGAGAGGGGGAGGCAAGACAAGGCTTTCCGGCTCCCCTTCTCCCGCCCTGGGAGAAGGGGTTGGGGGATGAGGGAAAAGCCGGAACAGCAAGGGTT
>CAYUBC010000737.1:0-1673 GCA_964442885.1 uncultured bacterium
GCGCGCATCCTCCCGCACGCCCAGATCATCGTCTTCGGCAAAGGTTTCAATCAGCGCATCAATGGCGGTGTGGTAAACCACGTTGGAGGGCAGTTCTCGACAAAGCTGCCCAATCGCCCAGGCACAATTGCTGCGGACTGCCGGCACTGCGTCCTGACGCATCGCTTCAATTAAGGGTGGAATAGCCGCAATCACTGGTTCGTAGGCTACCTGGGCCATCTGGGCCAGGGCGCTAGCCGCCCACAGCCGCACCGCCGAAATATCGGTTTTAAGGGCTGCAATCAGAGGGTTTAAAGCACGGGCATCACGGGCATTGCCCAGAGCCCAAACTAGCCCCTTGCGGACGTAGCCATTCCAATCGGTATCTAACTGGGCAATGATTGGCTCCACCGCCGCATCGCTGGGGTTACGACCCAGGGCATAGGCCGCACTCACCCGCACCAGCGGACACAAATCTTCTAACAGCTGAATCAGGGCCGGTACCGCCCGTGGTTCCTCAAGTTCACAAAATGCTCGGGCGGCCAACATCCGCTGCTGCGATTCTGGCGAGGTCAGCAGCGGCAGCATGACCTCTGGGTCATACTGAGGGGCCGCATCCTCTCCTGGGGGGCCAAGATCATCGAGAGGATCGGCAAACTCAAGCTCTGGGTTCAGCGTTGTCAGGTCATCGTCGTACATATGGCTTACTTTATCTGGTTCCGCCCCGGTTTGATCGGAGGCTACTGGTACTGCAAACTTTCGTTAAGCAGGCATCCATCCCGTTTCCCAGCCCAAAACTCAACGCCAATAGCCGATCCATCCATCCATCCCTGACCCATAGCCACCTGGTTGCCCAATCCCAGTAGGATGATCTCAACCCTCGCCCACATCCCTTCCTACCATGCCCTCCCTCTCTCACCTGGCCGAATCCCTAGCTGGAGAATTCGACAATAAAGCCCAATCCCTGGCCGAACCCGCCTGGTATCTGCACTTAAGGGTATGGAACCGGCCCCTGCCGCGCTCGCTTTTTGCTGAGGGCTATGGTTTCTTCATCGAGCAAATTAGTGTGGCCTCTGGGGCAGCCCCCTATCGCCAGCGTATTTTGCACCTAACCCAGCAAGGCGAAACCCTGTGGGGTCAGTACTACGGCCTTAGGGAACCCTCAGCATTTCAAGGCAGTGCTACCCAGCCCGAACGCCTGACCACCCTGACCCCTGACGCCCTGGTCAGCCTGCCCACCTGTGGGCTCTCCATCACTGTTGACCCTGTTGCCCTCAAGTACACGGCCCGTTTACCCGCCGATACGCTCTGTAGTATTACCTACCAGGGCCAGACCAGCTACATTAGCCTGGGGTTTGACCTGGAACCATCATTCCCCCAACCAGGCCGTCCCATAGAACTGAGCGTCTACGACCGAGGCATAGACCCAGACACCGGCAAAACTACCTGGGGGCCGCAAATGGGGCCCTTCCGCCTGATTAAACAGCAGACCTACGGCTTACTGTAAGGGCCAGTTCACCCAATCCTGAGGTTTGAGAAAGACCTCATAGAGGCGGGATTCTGGACTGTCTGGTGCTGGGGTGTAGCCATATTCCCAGCGCACCAGCGGCGGCAGCGACATCAAAATAGACTCCGTCCGCCCGTTGGTTTGCAGGCCAAAAATGGTGCCCCGGTCGTACACCAGGTTGAATTCC
>CAYUBC010000738.1:0-1659 GCA_964442885.1 uncultured bacterium
CCACCCCAGCCGGTGCGCCATTGGCCCCAGGTGCCCCCCCGTCGGTATTCGGTTAGCCAAACACCGCCCGTAGAGCCCCAGCAAGTAGCCACAGCCGTTAAAACAGGGTTGCCTAGCCTGCCCCCAGTAGATGAAACCGGCCTGCACCTGACCCCAACGGATTTACCCATCTCTCAACGCACCCTGTTGGATAGTTGGCGGTTTTTGCGGCGACCCTTGCGAGCAGGCAGCCGCAGCGAACTGGATTTAGACGCCACGATTGATTGCATTACCCGCCAGGGCTACTTTAGCGATGTGGTCATGCGCCCCATGCTGAGTAAACGGGCCGACCTGGTGGTGTTGGTGGATGACAGCAACGTAATGCTGCCCTTTAGCCCCGCCTTGCAGCCCCTGGTCAACGCTATTAAAGCCCGGCAAATTACCCCGGCTACGCTCTATCGGTTTACCACCTACCCCGATGATTACCTCTACGACTGGCAACACCCAGCCAGAGCCATTCCCCTCGACCAGGTGCTATCGCGCATGCACCCTCGCTATACAACCGTCTTAATCTGGAGCGAGGCTGGAGCCACCCAAATCATCCCTTCTCAAGAACACCACGACGGGTTAGTTAGCTTTTTAACCCGGCTGGCCCCCTGCCTGCGCACACTCATCTGGCTGAACCCTCTGCCTGCCAACCGTTGGCCTGGCACCCTGGCCCAAGACCTTGCCTACTGGTTAGATGGCCGCATGATTTATTTAGACACACCTCAGCTTTTGGCCCTGGCTAAGCAACGTGTGACGAACGAACGATTTTCGTTGAAGGAGAGATAACCGTATGGTTTCTTCCCTACCCCAGCAACGCTTTACCAAAGACCCCACCGAACAACGGGTGCGGGCCTTTGAACAGCGCTATGGACGGATGGCCACCCATCTAGCCGCCCATGCCGCCTTTCCGTTGACCTTGACCACTGATGTGGTCTATTGCCTGCGCGAAACATTTTTACCCGATTGCCCCTGGTATGCGGCGGCGGATCTGCTGCTGTCGGGCCTGTGTAACCCCGTAGGGTACGACCTCTATGAGATGGAACCGGCCACCCGCCGCTATTTGCTGCGCTACCTGCGCGACCAGTTTGGGGAACCGCGGGTTAACGACCTGGAACGGTTTATGGTGGCCTACCTGCGCCACCGCCTCACCCTGGAAGACACTGATCGGCCCCTAGTTTTAGGCGACAAACCCCACTGGACAACCCTGGCCTGCCTGCGCCCCGGCGAAGTCTACAACGAAATTCGCCAAACCTTACAACAATTGGCGCTAGCCGGGGTAGACCGTAAGGACAGGTTTCGGCTGGCTTCCCTGGTGGAAAGCTATGGCGACTTTTTGGCCGATCCAGAGTTTCAGCCACTAGTGTTGAAGGAATGGGCCGAGCGGGTGGCCGAAGGGGAACCCATTGATGAAACTGCCGATGTGGCCGCCCAGCTCATTGAGTCTGGCTTTACGGCCCACCAGATCGTGTTTGAGGTGGCCACCATCACCTTTGATGCCACCGCTGTAGAAACCGTTAACGGTGAACTAGAGGCTTTTGAAATCACCACGGTTACGGTTGACGACCAGGGAATAGTGATTCGTACCGATGCCCACACAGGATTTTGCTTTGAAGAACCCCTGGCCGACGGGGT
>CAYUBC010000739.1:0-1651 GCA_964442885.1 uncultured bacterium
GCCCTCCTGGGAGAGGGGCTGGGGGTGTAGCTTGCTTCCCGCAGGGTGGGCTGCAAGGACTTTGTGATCTACTCAGGTTAAATAAACCTTTTTCAAGTCCAGCAATGGAGTTTTGCCTATCAGAAAGCTACCAGTGTCGAGTTGGACTTGGTATAGCCTGTTCTTATTTATAGGTCAGGGTTAGAGGCCGACTCTACGGGCACAGCTTGGCCCGTCCTAGCCGATTCCTCAGCCGCCACGGCCACCCGCAAGCTATCCAGACTCGCTTCGGGGGTGCAGTACATGGGTGTTCGCTCAATCAATTGATCCAGCACCATCTTAGTATCGGTAGCAAACAGCCCTCGGCGTGACCCAACCACAATGGGCTGAGATCTCCCAGCGGTAATCAGAACTCCCTGATCACCATCCAGGCTAATCTTCCCCGCCTGACCCCAAACCTCAAACCGCCGTAGCCCTTCCCAAATGGCCTCTCCCTTACCGTAGACCACTTCGGCAACCAACCCGGCAGTAAAGGTCAACTGGGCTGTACACAGGCAGGTTGTATAGTGGGTCAGTCCGTTGGGCTCGGTTGTGAGCCCCTGATAGTGATTCTGGCAGTAAACTCGCTCCACAGAACCAAAGCAATCCACCAGGCGATGAATCCGAGATAGCGCCCCAATCAAGGGAAACCCAAATAAGTCAGGGCAGTAAGTCCAGGAGTTTGGAGCCGGAGCTTTAGGGGACAGCGTGCCATAACGCGCATAAACGGGTGTCTCCAGGCCTGGTAAATTTGCCTTCAGGGCCTGGTGCATTCCCCCCAGCAGTTCAATATGCTCCACATGAAGCAGGCGTTGGTTGGCCCTGGCCAGAGCCAACGCGGCCTCCGCCTCTGATACGGTCAACGCCAAGGGATACTCAACTACCACGTGCTTTTGCGCCGCCAGCGCCGCCAGCACCACGGCTCCGTGGTCGCGGTTAATATGGCAGATCATCACCACATCAACCTCTGGGTCAGTTACTACCTCTTGCCAGGCTGCCAGCGACCTTGCCCCATAATCGTGAGCAAATGCCTCAACGGTAGATGGGTGGTGTCCGGCAACCGCTACGAGCTGACCTCGCCCATCGGCCATCAGGGCATCGGCCCGGAGTCGAGCTACAAAGCCAGTCCCAATCAAACCAATCCTTACTATCGCCATAGCCGCGAGAACCTTTCCTTAAGAGCAAAACATTTGGGCGCTTCCCCAGCGCTTACGCTCAAGCTTCTGCCGAAGCTCCCCATCGCATCAAGCAGTAGCGGTAATCAGGAAAAATAGCTAGAGGTTTATCAATTTTTCATACTCAATTCCCCATTTTGCCTAGAAGTGTATTTCCCTATGCATGAATGCTATAACCCCTCTCCGAAACAGGGAATAATTGAGTTAGTGTGACACTATCCCAGCAGGGCTTAGGCCTTGGGATAGTGTCCGGCACCAGTAGAAGTGGGAATTTCCCCTTTACTAGCGCAACAGTCTACTTTGCCGGTAACGGCGGCATCTCGATGCCTTGGTCTGATACCCACTCACCGGGCCGAATGAGCTACTGCATTAATCCCGATTGTCCTCAACCTAAAAATCCTCCTGCGGTGATGCGGTGTCAATCCTGTGGGGCAGAGTTGCTGCTGCGGGAACGCTAC
>CAYUBC010000740.1:0-1650 GCA_964442885.1 uncultured bacterium
AAATTGCCCAAAAATTGCCCAAGTTTTAGGCCATACTCACCGCCACTCAGCACAAAAAAGTTCAGGTGAGTGAACCCTGAATCTATCATCTATCCATGGTTTCAACGGAGAGGGAGGGATTCGAACCCTCGTTAGGTTTGACCCTAAAACAGATTTCGAGTCTGCCGCATTCAACCGCTCTGCCACCTCTCCTGGTGCCAACGTATTTTAACCTTTGATCAGTCCTGCCGTAGCGGAATTCTGATCAAAGGTTAAGGAAAATCACCCTGGTGTGGCCATAAAAGCTTGCGTGCCCATCGGCAGATCCCCCGATGGGCACGGGCAAGGTTCTTTGTCCATCCTACGCAGAGGAAGAATTGTTCAAGGCAATCTCCTTAGAGAGCTAGAAGTTGGTCTAGCGCATCCAGGGCTTCGCACTGGATAGCCGCTGAGGACGGCTGGGGCGCAGCCCTAAGAAATCCAGGAGAGGTTAACGGGCTACTACTGTGACTGGCGGTTGGGGTGGGCAAAGCACCCAGGTCTGCGGAGCCAGGGCGACCATAGAGGTAGTCATCACAGTATCGACGGAACACGGCTTCTACCGCAGCTCTGGCATTTTTCAGGCCCCATTCGGCGGCGATGCGCTCTGCCTTTTCGAGCACATCGTGGCTAAGTCTTACTTTGTTGTCATGCATAGTTGAGTGTCACCGGTCATCAAAAACAAGCCCCGAACATTAGCAAATTGTGGATCGCCCATAACGGCAAACAGGTCATGCCCCTGCAACCGTTCTGAAATCAGGTGGGAGCCGCCGCCGGTCACCAAAAAGCGAGTAACGCGAGGCATGTAGGGGGTGTACTGGGCTTTAACGGTCTGGAAGATGCCTTTGAACCAGGGATCGAGGTACTCATCTAGCCAGTCGGCCCAGGCCAGGCCTGTATCGGCATAAACATGGTCGATCCGGAAGCCATCCATGACAATGCAGGGGTCAGCGCTGCTGCCCAGATGGTCGGTCAGGCGGTGATCGAAACTGATGGCAACAGCCAGTTCGTAGGTACCGCCGCGATCCATGATGTTTTCGTCGATTACTTCGCCGTCTGCGTCTACCAGACGAGTTAGCCAGGTGCCGCCGCCAATGTCGATGACAATGGTGTAGCCTTGGCCTGGAATTACCCCCTGGTTTCTGGCGTAGTGGTAGGCCCCCATGCCCTCGCGCTCTACCTCAACGGTTTCGACATTGACGCGAAAGGCTACCCCGTTGCGGGTGAACTCGTGTAGGCCAATTAATTGTTCCTTAATTGCGTCACCATTGCGAGCCGGGTCAGGGGTAGAAACCTGCAAATTCAATCCATACTCCGATATGCTGCCGCTGAGCGGTTCCAGGCAGGCATAGAGATGCAGCCGAGCCAGTTCAATCTTGTTTTCAATCACAGTCTGCTGCTGGCGGCGATACTTGTAGGCTTGCGCCCCAAAGTGGTAGCGCCGACCATCGGGGAGTTCAATCAGCGGTGAAGCTTCAGAGAAGCTAACCGCATCGCGGCCCTGGGGAAGTTGGTAGCGCACCGAACGAATGGCCTTGGGATGGCTGACGCCGTTGTAGAACTTGAGATCGTAGTTGCCTGCATCAAGGGCCAGCACTGGCGTTGTACCGCTGGCTTTAGGGGCAACGCGAG
>CAYUBC010000741.1:0-1643 GCA_964442885.1 uncultured bacterium
AGCTGGACAGTCAAAAGTTTTATTTGGATCCATGCTTATATCTAAGCCGTCAAAGGTGGTGTATTGGGAGGTTTTTGAGGGATAAGCTTGGCGGCTAGGAATTTAGGCAAAAGTAGAGAGGCCGGACTTTTGAGAAAAATCTCCTGGGCTTGATGTTGGAGGACGAGTTGGACAATGCGCTCACTGGGGTAGCCGTGTTTAGGCAAGGTGCGAAACCAACGCGGGAAGTTCGACCCGATCCAGCTGGGTAATTCTAGGGCCAACACCTGAAGGATTCCTAGGGCGATAGCATTGAGATTGATAAAGCGTTCCATCGCTTCCCCTTTAGCCAGGATTTGACCTTGAACAGACTCTGGGTAGTCCGCCAAATTAAGATTTTTAGGCCAACTCGGAGCCGTGGTCATGGCGTTGAGCCAAAAGCGATAGGCAAAGCCCCCGAGCAGGTGAATCAACGTGCGGAAGGTAAGCTCAATCTTAAACCGTAAGCCATAGGCCGCAATGATCTCTGGGCCACTCAACGCCCCATCGGTGGAGAGCAAAATGAATGGCCGACCCTCGGCGAGTTGGGTGAGCACACAGCGCACTGTGGTCTCAGGACTATCCCAGTGCAACTCAAAGCACTGGTAATAGACGGTGACGAGCTGACCGTAGAGCCATAGCTTGGCCTGCTGGCAGTGTTCAATCGGGGCGAACAGGGTCTGGAGTTTTACCTTGCTGCCCCAGCGTCGGGGTCGTCCCGGGCCTTTCACCGTCGGTACCACCGAAAAGGGGGCATAGGCGACGGTAGAGCACCGCACGCGGCTAATCAGATGCACCTGATGACGGCGGAACCGCGTCATCACCGGTTCACAGGCAAAGTAGGCATCCAAGACGATGTAGCTACCAGCTTGGGCATAGGCGATACACAGGTCCGCCATTTTCGTCACCAAGGTGGTCTTCGGCTGAGTCGCCGCATCCGTGCTCTCGGGGACGGCGACGGTGAGGCCATCGTGCACCTTCAGGATAATCGGGACGGCAAAGTAGGCTGAGCCCGCCCCCAGCAGGATACTCAAGGCATTGAAGTAATGCCCTCGAATCCACTCTGGCTTACTGACGTCCTCTGATTCTTGATGGAGCCCTTTCACCCCAGGCATTTTGCGGCCTTCTTTGGCCACCTTAATCCCGTCGCCCACATAGACCCGCTGTCCCTGGATGCGATGGACATAACGCTGCTCGCTCAGCCAATCCCCCCATCTCCTACACAGCCCCTCCACGCTAAAGGCACTAAACTCGAACCAGTGCAGCGCTTGGCCGTAGTACCCTTCCCCCAGCCCTATCGCGTTCAGGTAACTGGTCACCGCTGATGGCTGCGTGTTCAACAGCACGCCCCACACTAACAGGACAAACCATCGAAAGGTGGCGTCACGACTGAAGGCTGGGCGCAAGGCCAGCAGCATTTGCTCTAGGCGTTGGTAGAGTTCCATAATGAATCTGGCTGTTGATTCCACTTCAGCCAGTCTCGGACATGACGGCCCTCTCAGGCGCAGGAGTGTCCGTTTTTCTTAACTCCCCACCACCCTTAGTGGTGCAGAAAACTCTAAGGTAGTCTCAGCATGAGAACGAAATGACCTTGGAGAACTCAATGCGGCAGTCTAAGGCGTCTC
>CAYUBC010000742.1:0-1638 GCA_964442885.1 uncultured bacterium
GTAGCTGGCGGCATCGGCGGCGTAGGCCAGGTCGCCATCGCCGCTGACCAGCACTGCCGTATCGTAATAGTCCACCAGGGCAACCAAATCAACGGCAATCTCTACATCCAGGTTGGCTTTTTTAGAGCCATCGGGAAGCTGCACCAGATCCTTGGCAATTACCCGGTAGCCGTTGCGGCGCATCCACAGCAAAAAGCCCTGCTGTTTTTCGTTGGTGCGGTCTACGCCGGTGTAGAAAAACGAGCGGAATAGCCGCGAGCCAGAGGTTAACTTACAGAGCAGCTTGGTGTAGTCAATCTCAATGCCAAGCTGGAGGGCGGCGTAGAACAGGTTCGAGCCATCAATAAAGATCGCCACTCGCCCCCGGTTGTCGAGCACTTGCTCTGGGGTAAAGATGGCATCTTCGCCGATCAGGGAATGGGTGTCTAGCATGGCATGTTATCCAGTTTTGTTAAATCGAGGTTTGTTAAAGAAACGAGTTTTATAAGTATTGAGCCAGAGGTTCAATACCAGCCCAACAGAATGTAAAACATTGCTCAAGCTGCTGTTTCCGGTAACTCAATGCGCTGGAATACGGGTTTCCCCTCACCCAGGGGTTGACCAGGCCGGAGGTAGCCCCAGCCCGCGTGGACTTCGTAAGCTAATGCTTCAGCGATGGCAGTTTGGTTGAAGTCAACCGCGAATCCGAGCTGCCGATAGATATCGCTGCTGATGCTGGGGATCACCGGCGATAGAAGATAGGCCGCTAACCGCACCGACTCCAGCACCGCATACAGGACGCTCTCCGTTTCGGCTTGTTTCCCCTGCTTAAAGAGACTCCAGGGAGCCTCGTCATCCAGAAACTTGTTGCTGGCCTGCACCAGGGCCAAAATGGCGGCGCAGGCTTGACTAAAGCTCAACTGGGCGTAGGCATCGGCCACGGTATCGCCCAAGGTTTGACCCAGGGTTTTGAGGCGGTGATCCTCCCCTAGGGTAGTGGGGTCAACATCGGGTACCGTACTTCCACAATAGCGCGCCGCCATCTTGAGTGTGCGATTCAGCAAATTGCCTAAATCGTTGGCCAAATCAGCATTCAGCACGTTGATAAAGCGGGTTTCGTTGAAATCACCATCTTTACCAAACTCAATTTCTCGCAGGAAATAATAGCGCACGGCGTCGGCCCCGTACTTAGTGACCAGAGCCACCGGATCCAGGGTATTGCCCAGACTTTTCCCCATTTTCTGGCCATCTTTGGTCAAAAAGCCGTGGCTAAACACCCGCCCCGGCACCGGCAGCCCCGCCGACATCAGCATGGCGGGCCAGGAAATGGCATGGAAGCGCAGAATATCTTTGCCAATTAGGTGAACGTTAATGGGCCACCAATGGGCTACAGCCTGCTCCAGATCAGGAGGCTCAGCAGGATCCTGAAGCGCTGTAATGTAGCCCAGCAGCGCATCGAACCAGACGTAGAGGGTCTGTTCTGGATCCGTAGGCACCGGAAAGCCCCAGTCCAAATTTATGCGCGAGATGGAAAAATCCTGCAGGCCGCGCTTGACGAAGCTCAGCACTTCATTGCGACGGGCCTCAGGTTGAATGAAGTCGGGCCGTTTTGCGTAGAGCTGTTCCAGTTGCTCCTGGTACTTCGACAGCCGAAAGAAG
>CAYUBC010000743.1:0-1632 GCA_964442885.1 uncultured bacterium
CCAGGCGGTGGTCAGAGCTGGGGAAGGGAAAGTCGCCCACCAGGTCAAAGTTTTCTTCATCGGCCCTGGGCCAGAACACAGCCGCTTCCTGGATCGCCAGGTTTTTGGAAGGCAAGACATAATCTACCCGCAGGTTGCCGGGGCCGTTAAATTCCGCCTCGCCAAAGTCGGCGGTGTCAAAGAAGGGGTCGCTGAGCTGGGTGAGGTTGTTGCTGCCCTGGCGCTGGGCGGCATCGGTTCCGCCCGCCGCACCGGGGGTAACGGCGGTGTTGACCAGGGGGTCATCCAACAACTGCTGAATGGCACCGGGGACGCTATCGCCATCAAAGGGGTCAGAGTTCTGGTCGCCCATGATCACAAAGCGGCTACCGGCGGCCAGACCGCCCAAGCTGCCCTGGTCGTCGTAGATATAGTCGGCCCCGTTGATGTAGTCGGCCCAGAAGCGAATTTCATCGAAGTTGCGCAGGCCGTTGCGGTCTTCTGGCCCATCAAATACCGGCGGAGTGGGATGGCTAACCAGCACATGAATGGTTTCGCCATTGACCAGAATCGGCACATCCCAGTGGCTCTTGGAGGAGAGGCGAAAGACCTCTAGCTCCGCTTCGCTGTACCAGTTCTCGGTGTCGCCATCGCCGTTGGCATCTTCAGGGTCGGCGGGCAGGCGGGCACCGGGCATATCGCGCCAGAGAAAGTTTTGGAAGGTGCGGACGTTCTCGGTATCGATGGGGTACTTGGAGTAAAGCACCATCGCAAACTGGCCAGGGAAATTGCCAAAGCCAAAGGCATCGTTGCCAAAACCAGGCGCACCGGGGGTGGTGACGATTTCGCCGTTGTTGTCTAAGTCAAACCCGGAGGCAATGCCTGTGTTGGAAGGAGCCAGGTAAACGTAGGGATACTCCACCGGGTCAATCCCGTTCTGGCTGACGCCTAAGTAATTTTGTTGAAACAGAGCCGCAGCGGTGCCCGCTTCATCAAAGTCGAATTCGTTAATCAGCAGCACGTCGGGGGTGGTGCGCTGGATAATTTCAGCCACGGTTTTGGCTTGAACGTTGTCTGGGGTAGAGAGGTCACGAATCAGGTCGCCCTCAGCCGCACGATTGAGGGATGCATTAAAGCTTGCAAAGCGAATGTCACTAGCCATAGGGGCCTCGCGTGGATAGATCACCAAACGTCGCAGAGCCGTCAGGAGACTTAGGGACGGTCTGCTCCAAGGGAGTACCCTACCAGGCGAAGATAAAGGCTGGTTTATGCGAAAATTATGATATTGATGTCGCTTTTTTTACCAGGATGAGTAGGAAGCCTGTATGACAGAGTTGCAAACCTATCCTTGGGATGCGTCAGATTATCTGGAAACACAGGACGATATTATGGCCTATCTAGACGCGGCCCTCGAAGATGGCGATCCAAATCTAATCACAGCCGCATTAGGGGATGTTGTTCGTTCTAAAGGGATGGCCAACATCTGCCTGACCCATGTGCAAGCCAACTCTGATGAGTTAGATACCCAGTGGCTCTAAAATAAGGGGTTACTCCTCCTTAGCCCTGCCCCAATGCCTACCGACTACCTCGAACGCATCCTCACCGCCCGGGTTTACGATGTGGCCCAGGAAACACCCCTGGAGGTAGCGCCGT
>CAYUBC010000744.1:0-1630 GCA_964442885.1 uncultured bacterium
GTTACGCAGGTCAACGGTAATGCGCCCCTCCCGCTGAATGGGGTTAGCCAGCCGCTGTCGCAGTAGCTCCACAGTCAGCGGCGGCGGGCCATTGGAATCGGCAACGGCGGGCGTTGCCGCCCAGACGGGTTGAGCCATCGCCAAGCCGAGCATAACGCTCAGCCAGGCCGCCATCAGCCTGCCCCGTCCATAGCGCCAGACCGTCCGCCAGCTCAATCGCCCAAATCTCCCCTTGTATTGATGAGGCCTGCATTGATGAGGCCCTGGCACGACCCCCAGGCCTAGGGCGGGCCTGCCGTAGGTGCCCCTGCCCCAGCCTGCGCCATCCCAAATTGTAGGCTGCATCCGGATTAGCCACGCACCCCAAACCGCTTTTCTCGGTTCGCGTTGCTCAAGGACACCCTATCCGGTAGTCGCCGTAGGAGAGCCGGGCTCCACAGAGGTTGGCCCCCGTAAAATCGGCGCTGACGATTTTGGCCTGCTGCATATCGGCCTCGGTCAGCACCGCGTTGATGAATAACGTGCCGTCTAGATAGGCGTCGGTCAAGATGGTGCTAACCAGAGACGCCCTGGTGAAATTGGCCTCTAACAGCGTGCTGTGGGTCAGGTCGGCCAGATTGAGCACCGTGCCTTCTAGATTGGCCATCGAAAAGTTGGCGCGGGTGAGGTTAGCCCTGGTCAGGTCAGCGTTGACCAACTGGGCGCGATAGAAGTTAGCGCTGCTCAGGTCAGAGCCTCGCAAAACAGCGCCAGTCAAATCCTGGTAGCGCAGGTCAGCCCCGCGCAGGTCACAGTTGAGGCAGGTGCCGGTTTGCAAAAGCCTGGTTAGATCGGCAGGATCGGCGGCCCTGGCCACGACCGGGAGGAAGAGCGTAACACTTAGCCCCAGCCCCAGGACCTGGCAAAGTGATTTGTGCAAATGACATGTCGGCATTGAAGCGGCTTCCCAACGACGGAGGGCGGACGGACGCTGTCGGCCAGGCGATAGGGTTGGCGGGTCAGGGTTTGCCTCGGCGTCGAGGCGGCTTAGGGCGAGAGGACTTGCCCACAGACTGAGACCGTCGTGGCCGCTTCCTGGCCTGGCGCTTCCAGGTTGAGGTTACCCAATCGGTGGTGTAGTGGCTCAGGGCTCCCAGTTCCAGGCCAATGAGCAGCGCCAGCCAGAAATGCCAGTAGGTGCGAAGGCTCCAGCCGATGCCCGTCATCAAATCCCCCCAGCTCAGCGCTGTGCGCTCCAGGGAATTCAGCACATCCACCACAATAATGCCTACCAGGGCCAGCCAGAGGGAAGCATAGAGCACCCGCACCATCGTGCCAATTAGCGGCCCGTGGGACCAGGGCGAACGATGGCGCAGACTACCCCGGTAGGGCAGCCAAATCCACCGGAACCAGCCCCAGCGCTTGTACTGCACGGAGTGAATATCCAGGTCTGGCCCCAGCACCCAGCCGCCTAGCAAAAAGCCCAGGCAAACCGTAGCCGTCAGCCAACCATCCAGGGTCAGCCGAAAGGCTACTAACACCACCAGGGGCAGCGTCCAGAGGGTGATGCGATCGTGGGTACGGCCTGACGACATAAAATCTTTGCTCAGCCACTAAATTTGTCTATCCTCTGCTATAATAAGAAGCCGTG
>CAYUBC010000745.1:0-1626 GCA_964442885.1 uncultured bacterium
CCACCGCCCGCCCCGAAGACACCATGGTGCGGGCCGATGGCACCCTGTTCATTGCCTTTACTTCTGGTAGCCCCAGCAGCAGCGATGGCGGCCCCAACAAGGCCATTTTCCAAGGCCCTAACGGCGAAAGCCCCTACGAGTATGGCTGGATTATGAAGCTGGTGGAAGACGGCAACGACCCCGCCGCCATGACCTTCCGCTGGGAGGTACTGCATGTGGGTGGCGAACCTGCCGAGGGCGGCGTTGGCTTTGCTAACCCCGACAACTTTGAGATTGACGCTAACAACAATCTCTGGATGGTGACGGATATGTCGTCCGACAAGCACAACCGGGCTGTCCCCAGCCGGATCGACAGCGAAGGCAAACCAGTCAGCCAGTCTAACCTGCGGGGTCTGTTTGGCAACAACTCCATCTGGTACATGCCGTTGAGTGGCGAGAATGCCGGAAAATCCTTCGTGTTTGGCTATGGCCCCATGGATAGCGAAATGACCGGGCCGTTCATCACCGATGACATGAAGACCCTGTTCATTGCTGCCCAGCACCCCGGCGAAATTGGCGGCCTCCGCAAGGACATGGCCGCTGAAACCCGCACCTTTGCCATGATGACCACCGATGGCAAGGAGTTCATGCAGCAGCGGGAAGTGCCCATCGGCTCTAACTGGCCCACCAAAACCACCAACGCGGCTCCTCGCCCAGCCGTGGTAGCCATCCGCCGAATGGACGGCAACACCCTGGTGTAATCCCGTGCCCAAATCCCAGCGGTTGACGAACCGCAACGTGGTTCGTCAACCGCTGGGATATCTATCCCTAACCACCAGCCCCATTGATCACCGCCCCCAACAGCCTTGGCTCTGTTCGCGCCGCCAGTTGCTCTAGCCTGGCCTCTAGCTCTGCCCGCTGGGTGTTGCCCGGTCGGGTAATTAGGATCAGCCCATCGGCGGCATGGCTCAGGGCCAAACCATCGCTGCTGGGTCGGTTCAGCGGCGGCGCATCGAGAATTACCAGGTCGAAAGCGGTACGGGCATGGGCTAGCACCTGGGCGAGTTGGTCAGACTCCAGAATGGCGGGGGCGTTATCCTGGGGGCCAGGGCTAGGCAGGAGGTAGAGATGCTCCACCTGGGGTACGGGCTGAATGGGATCCTGAGGCATCCCGGCGTAGTAGCCCAGTGGTTCAACAGCCTCAGCCGGGGGCTGAAGGCCCAACCACGGGCTGCAAGACGCTTGGTGCAGATCGCCCTCCACAATTAGCGTGCGCCAACCAGCCCGGGCCGAGGCCAACCCCAGGTTAAAGGCTGTCGTTGTTTTTCCTTCGCCATCCCGGCAACTGGTCAGCAGAATCACCCTGGCCCGGCTATCGGTGGCGGCTGGATTAATCCCCTGCTTGATTTCATGCCGCAGCCCTTCGTAGGGAGAGTCGGCCTGGGGTAGCAGCAGCAGTTCCTGGGGGGCCGAGGTGGGAAGCGTCGGAATTTGCTTTAGTGGCAGCACCGTGTGGGCGTCCAGAATGGCCTCCAGTTCTTCCTGGGTACGCAGGGTGCCATCGAGCAAATCCAGCAGGCGGGCCAGGGTGGCGAGTCCTTCGCTGAGGGTGAGTTGGGCTTGGCCGCGAATGCCTTCGGCGGTGAG
>CAYUBC010000746.1:0-1621 GCA_964442885.1 uncultured bacterium
CAGGGTGGGCTGCAGGGACTTTGTGATCTACTGAGACTAGGGCGCTTTCTAAAGTCATTTGAATGAGTGGCCCCACTGCAAACGGTCGGGTCTTACCATGAATAGACTCCCGGCAACTGTGGCTGGCTGAGTTTTGACAATGTGAGAACGGACTATGAACGTATTGGTTGTGGATGTGGGCGGCAGCAATGTGAAAATTCTGGTGACAGGGCAAACCGAGGCCCGGAAGTTTCCCTCTGGGCTGGCCCTGACCCCTGAGGTGATGGTCGCTGGGGTTAAAGAACTAGCCAGTGATTGGGCCTACGATGTCGTGGCCATTGGCTATCCAGGATTGGTGTACAAAGGCAAAATTGCCAAGGAGCCCCATAACCTCGCCCCCGGCTGGGTTGGCTATGACTTTGAAACCGCCTTTGGCCGCCCTGTGCAGATTATTAACGATGCCGCTATGCAGGCCTTGGGCAGTTACGAGAGCGGGACGATGCTGTTTTTGGGCCTGGGCACGGGGTTGGGCTCGGCAATGGTGGTAGACGGGGTTGTCGTGCCGATGGAACTGGCTCACCTGCCCTATAAAAAAGGCACCTATGAGTATTACCTGGGCAAAAATGGCCTGGCCCGCCTGGGCAAAAAGAAATGGCGGAAGCACGTAGAAGCCTGCGTCCGCCAGTTTATGGATGCCCTCCAGATCGACGACGTGGTGATTGGCGGCGGCCAGGTGAAGGAGCTTAAAGCGCTCCCCGTCGGGAGCCGCCAGGGCAGCAACCTGAATGCCTTTCTGGGTGGCTTTCGGCTTTGGGAAGGGGCCAGCGCTTAGACCGGCTCATCCTCAAATCGATAGCCCACTCCGGTGACGGTTTTAACGTAGACCGGCTGGGACGAGTCTGGCTCAACTTTTTTGCGCAGGCGGGCAATGTGGGTGTCTACCACTCGCTCATCGCCAAAAAAGTCGTCGCCCCAGAGTTTTTCAATTAGGTGGTGGCGGCTCCAGACTCGGCCTGGATAGCTCATAAAGGTAGCCAACAGGTCAAACTCCAGCGGGGTGAGGTCTAGCAGCTCAGGCTCGGCGGCACCTGCCCGCCGCTGGGCAATGCGCTGGGTCAAATCGACAGTAAAGTGGGCGGTCTGGTAGGTTTGCACCGTAGCTTCCTGGCCGTGGCGCAGGCTGCGGCGCAGTAGGGCTCTTACCCGTGCCACCAGTTCACGGGGGCTAAAAGGCTTGACCAGGTAATCATCTGCCCCGGTAGAAAGGCCGATGATGCGGTCGATTTCTTCGCCCCTGGCCGTGAGCATAAGGATGTAGGGATCCTTAGCCCCTGGCCCCTGGCGAATGCGGGCACAAACCTCCAGGCCGTCTAGCTTAGGCAGCATGACATCGAGAATAATCAAATCTGGTTGCAGGGTTTGCTGATAACGGAGGGCGGTTTCCCCGTCTTCGCAGACTTCGCAGGTAAAGCCCTCTTTTTCCAAATAGAGCCGAATCAGCCGGGCAATTTCGGCTTCATCTTCCACAATTAAAATAATCACCGCTTCACCCTTACCCTCTGTAATTGCGGCTCTATCGTACTTCGTATGCTAATGTTCACCACGAACATTTTCTTGGTCGCCGGAAGGCTGGAAACCCGGA
>CAYUBC010000747.1:0-1617 GCA_964442885.1 uncultured bacterium
TCCCTAGGGCGGGGTGGCTTTGGGGCGACATTTCTAGCCCGAGATGAAATGTTGCCTGGTAAACCGCCCTGCGTGATCAAGCAGCTACGCCCGTCTGCAGAAGCACCCCATTTAATAGAAATGGCGCGGGACTTGTTTCAGCGCGAGGCCAAAATCCTGGGTCAGATTGGCAATCACCCGCAACTGCCTCGATTATTAGATTATTTCGACATTAGTCAGGAATTTTTCCTGGTTCAAGAATTTATCAACGGCGCTACCCTGCAGCAGGAAGTCAAACGCGGGGGGCCGTTCACCGAAGCGGGGGTAAAGCAATTCCTCAGTGAAATTCTGGGCATGGTGCAGTATGTCCACAACCACCACGTCATCCATCGCGACATCAAACCCGCCAACATTATTCGTCGCGATCAGGATAAAAAGCTGGTGCTAATTGACTTTGGTGCCGTTAAAGATAAAGTCAACCTGGCCCAAGCCAGTAGCTCTGAGCAAACGGCTCTAACCGCCTACGCCATTGGCACCCCTGGCTATGCGCCACCAGAGCAGATGGCCATGCGCCCAGTCTACGCTAGCGACATCTACGCGCTGGGGGTGACCTGCATTTTCTTACTGTCGGGCAAGGCCCCCAAAGACCTTGACTACGATCCGGTAACCGGCGAACTGCTGTGGCGAGACAACGTGCATATCAGCGATCACTTTGCCAAGGTTTTACAAAAAATGCTGGAAATTTCAGTACGTCATCGCTATCAATCGGTTGATGCCGTGCTGCGCGATCTTGACCTAGAGCCCTACATTCACAGTTTGGCTCAGAACATGGCGACTCAAAACTTTCCCAGCCTAAGCAGTAGTGAAGGCTACGGCGAGCCACTTAACGGTTTGCCTGCCCAGCCCGGCAGCAATTCAGGTGGGTCGCCCTCGGCTCGCATGGCGGCGGCCATTCGTGCTCGGCGAGAGCGCGCCAGTTCCAACTCAGGCGCTCCCCATCCTAGCTTTTCTGGCATTCATCCGAGCCCCTCCGTCAGTATGGCTAAGCCGCTAGGAGTGCCATCTGTGGCGGGTAGAGCCTCCCTTTCCACCGAAGATGTTAAACAAAAATATTTGAAGGGACGACGGGACTTCTCCCAACAAACCTTTCAGGCGTTGGATATGACGCGAATGGGGCTTGCCAATATTAACTTCAACCAGTCCAAGCTGCCCAGCGCTAATTTTCAAGGGGCAGACTTAAGTAATGCCAATTTCGGTCGGGCGAATTTGAGTCGGGCGAATCTACGCAATGCCAAGCTGGTGAAGGCTTACTTCCACTATGCCAACCTGGAAGGGGCCGATTTGCGTGGGGCGGATCTGGGTCAGGCGTGTTTATCCAACGCCAATCTGCGCGGCGCTAACCTGTGCGGAGCCGATCTAACCGGGGCCATGGTGTCTGACGACCAGTTAGCCAGCGCCCGCATGAATTGGTCTACGGTGCTACCCAGCGGGCGGCGGGGCATCTTGTAGGCCAACCCTTCAACTGTTGAGGGAAGAGCTAAGGCAAAGGGTTTGAGCCAGGGCAAGTAGTCTACCGGGCAGCACTAGATTTTCCTTGCATTTTGCCTTCCCAAGCCGCTGTAAAGGCGCGAAAGTGCC
>CAYUBC010000748.1:0-1613 GCA_964442885.1 uncultured bacterium
GTAAGCCTTTAGGGGATTACGGAGAGAGTAGGGTTTCACGGTCAACAGTTGCTTGAGGTAGCAACGATGGGAGTTCTTGCCCGAACCGAGCGGCTCGATAGGTTTGAGTGAGAAAGTCTAGGACATCGGGCTGCTGGGCCGTGAGAGAGGAGACCGTGGTCAGCATCCGGGCAACAAACTCACTAGCCGCCTGAGACTCCGAGCCAAAGCTAACGTGTGTCCAAATCACGGCAGGACGCAGGGAGCGCTCGGCGGTGTTATTGGTGGGTTCAACCCCTGGCACCGAGGCAAATGTCCCCAGGGCCGGTTCCACCAGCAGCAGTTGCTTACAGGTGCGTACGGTTTTGGCGAGTGGCGTCTTTTCTTTGGGGCCAATGGCATAGCTCGCCCCCTCCGCGAGCCAAGCTTTGAGGGTAGAGCGAATGGGTTGGAGCAACTCAGCAAAGGCCGGTTGGGACAGGGTGCCATCGCGCACCTGATACCACAGGTCAAATAGGGCTTTTTCCTGAGCTAGTAAGCCTTCGCCAATCGATTGAGAGACGCCACTGCGCTCAGCGATGCGCGTGAAATCGCGTTTCAGATGGGCCCAACAGACCTGGCGTTGGCCGATATCAATCCAGCTATAGCCGCTGTAGCGGTCTGAGACGACAATGCCGTCAAAGGCTTCGCTAATCAAGGCTTGGGCCGCCGCTTGAGAGCGGCTCAGCAGGATCGTGAAGACACTCACCCAAGGCGTAACCAGCACCCATAGCCAGCCCCGTTTCTTCCGGTCGTTCTGACCATCGCTGTTGCCTTGGCGAAAACCGGTCTCATCACTGTGCACCACCGGCTCCCCTTGTACGTAGGCGTGGGCATCGGCCACGGGCTGCGCCAGTGCCTCCCTGACCTCTCGACGTAGGCGGTTAATGCTCCCCGTCGAGATCTCAATGCCAAACAGCGCCGCTAGACAGGTTTTGACCTGCTGATGGCTTTGCCGATAGGCACCACTGAGCAGCGCAACCACCGCACTCAGACGCTCGCCATAGCCTCCTGGATGGATCGCTGCGGGCAACACGCTTCGGGTCGTTTCCCCACAGTGCTCACAGGCTAAGGCATAGAGCCGGTGCTCAATGACGATGGGCACGATAGGCGGTAGCTCTACAATCTGATGCCGATAGGGCGTTGGGTCTTCCCCTGACAGCGGTTCCCCACAGTGACAGCACTGCTCTGGACGATGGTTAATGACCGTCTGGCAGGCTTCCAGCGGATACAGTTTCCGGGAATGACCCTCGTGTCCCGGTTGGCCACCTCGCTTTCGTGTCCCTTTAGCCTTGTCTTTCTGAGCTGCCTTGGGCACACCAAACCCATCACGGGAGGGCGGTCGTGATGAGTTTGGCGAATTCTGTTTTAGCTGTTCCTCTAGGTGACTGACCCGCTCTTCTAAGGTACTTAGTGTCTCGATGAGTTGTGCCACCAGTTCTTTCACGCTAGCTGGTGTCGCCTCCCAATCCGCTTCAGGAATTGAGAGGCCACCAAGGTCAATCGTGGGTTCTCTACTCTGGCTCATCGTCTCAACCATAACCCCCATCGCGGCGCTGAAATCCTTAATTCTTCGTGAACCTCTGAAGGCTTAC
>CAYUBC010000749.1:0-1600 GCA_964442885.1 uncultured bacterium
CCGGAGATACCCACCTGGGCGGCGACGACTTCGACAAGAAAATCGTAGACTACCTGGCCAGTGAGTTTCAAAAGCTAGAAGGCATCGACCTGCGGAAGGACAAGCAAGCCCTGCAACGGCTGACCGAAGCGGCTGAGAAAGCCAAAATTGAGCTTTCCAGCGTTACCCAGGCCGAGGTCAACTTGCCCTTTATTACCGCTACCCAGGATGGCCCCAAGCACCTGGAAATGACCCTGACCCGCGCCAAGTTCGAGGAACTCTGCGCCGACTTAATTGATCGCTGCCGGGTGCCCGTAGAGCAGGCCCTCAAGGATGCCAAACTGAGCAAAACCGCTATTGATGAAGTCGTGCTAGTGGGCGGCTCCACCCGGATTCCGGCCATTAAGGACGTGGTCAAGCGCACTTTGGATAAGGAACCCAACGAAACCGTCAACCCCGATGAGGTGGTGGCTGTTGGTGCGGCCATCCAGGGTGGTGTGCTGGCCGGGGAAGTGAAGGACATTCTGCTGCTGGATGTAACACCCCTGTCCCTGGGGGTTGAAACCCTGGGCGGTGTGATGACCAAGCTGATTACCCGCAACACCACCATCCCCACCAAGAAGTCCGAGGTGTTCTCCACCGCTCAGGATGGCCAAACCAATGTGGAGATTAAAGTGCTCCAGGGTGAGCGGGAAATGGCCAGCGATAACAAGAGCCTGGGTAACTTCCAACTGGCGGGCATTCCTCCGGCCCCTCGCGGCGTACCTCAAATTGAAGTCACCTTCGATATTGACGCCAACGGCATCCTGAACGTGACCGCTAAGGATAAAGGTACCGGCAAAGAGCAGACCATCACGATCTCCGATGCGTCTACCCTGGATGACCGGGATGTCGAGCGCATGGTGAAAGAGGCCGAAGCCAACGCCTCTGCCGATAAGGAGCGCCGCGAACGCATTGACCTGAAAAACCAGGCCGATTCCCTGACCTACCAGGCCGAAAAGCAACTCGCCGACATGGGCGACAAAGTCCCTGCCGACGACAAGGCTAAGGCTGAGGAGCAGATCAAGGTGCTGAAGGATGCCATCGAAGCCGAAGACTTTGACACCATCAAAACCCTCACCGCAGAGCTACAGCAAACTCTCTATGGCATTAGCACCAACCTGTATCAGCAGGCCGGTGCCGATGCCACGGGAACTCCTGATGCTGAAGCCTCCAGCGGCAGCACTGGCGGTGATGATGATGTGATCGACGCTGAGTTCTCTGAGCCTGAGTCCAAGTAATCGTTTGGATTTGGATGTTCTGAAAGCTTAGTCTCTTGACTTGCTCCGGCTAGCAAGAAAGCGGGTGGATTGTTCCATCCGCTTTTTTTGCACGAGGTTGGTACGGTGAATCAAAGTTGGGCTACCGGGTGAATCTCTGGGCACGGTGAGGGTGCATCGGGATGGGTGGCACCGGGCAAGGCTCTGGGGTATGGCGCAGATGCACAGTACGAAATTGCCTTTTGCCTTCCCCCTCGCCCCATTCCTCCCTAAGCTGTATTTGGTACTTGACCCTAAACTCCCCCACCATGAAATCTGTCATTTCTGTTCCCCTTCCTACCCAGGCCTACGATGTCGTGATT
>CAYUBC010000750.1:0-1600 GCA_964442885.1 uncultured bacterium
CTCGGCCCAGGGCTTTGGCAGTTTGACCCAGAGGTACATGGTGGCATCAGGCACAGGCACCGTCCAGCCAATGGCTTGAAGCGCCTCCACAGCGGCATCACGGCGCTGGCGAAAGGTATTGATCATCGCCTGAACGCTGTCCTGGGGGCCAGTAAGCGCCGCGATCGCCCCGCGCTGGATGCCGGGGTACTGGTTAAAATCCACATTGGCCTTGACCTGCCGCAGAGCTCGAATCAGTTCGGCATTGCCAATGGCGTAACCCACCCGAAAGCCCCCCATGCCGTAGGATTTGGACATAGAGAAAAATTCGATAGACACCGTCTTATCCCGGTCAGCCTGAAGCACAGAAACGGCGGGCTGCCCCGTAAAGGTGAGGTCAGCATAGGGAAAGTCGTGAACCAGGACTAGACTGTGCTGCCGACAAAAAGCCACGGCCTTTTGCCAAAACGCCAGGGATGCTGTAGCCGTGGTGGGGTTGTGGGGATAGCTCAGCACCATCAGCCGCGACTGGGCCAGGACGGCTGGGGGAATTTCAGCAAAATCGGGCAAGAAATTATTTTCAGCCCGCAGCGGCATGGGGTAAATTTGCCCGCTCGCTAAGTAGACTCCACCGGCATGGGAGGGATAACCCGGATCCATCAACAGGGCAAAATCGCCAGGGTTGAGAATCGCCAGGGGCAGGTGAGCGGTGCCTTCCTGGGAACCAATCAGCAGCAGCACTTCAGTTTCAGGATCAACGGGCACACCGAATTTGTCGGTATACCAACGGGCCGCCGCTGCCCGAAAGGACTGGGTGCCGGAAAACAAACAGTAGCCGTGGGTGCTGGTGTCGCTGAGGGCCGCGGCGATCGCCTCAAGCACATGGGGGGCCACCGGCAAATCCGACGACCCCAGCGAGAGATCGATAATCTCCTGCCCCGCCGCCCTGGCCCTGGCCTTAGCCCGATCCATATCGGCAAAGACATTGGCCTGAAGCGGCTGCATACGTTGGGCAATGTGCATGAAACGATTCTCCCGCCACCTTTACTGGCGATTCATTGGCTACAGCTGATCAATTTGCGACCGCAGTTCCTCTAGCTCGGCATCGACTTCGCTGCTTGAGGACTCTGCCGGGGCAGCCTCCGCAGCAGGAAGTTGCTCCTGGCTCACACTACCGCCCGATAGCTGGGCCTTCAGGGCGGCCAGTTCAAAGTCCACATCGCCACCGGCTTCAAGGGAAGCAAACTGGCTCTCCAGGTCGGCCCCGGCCAGTTCCGCCGCCGCTTGAGAACGAGCCTCCATCTGTAGAACCTTTTCTTCCATCCGCTCAAAGGCCGCCATAGAACTGCTGGTGTTCATGCGGCTGGTGGTGTTTTGCAGTTGCTCATTGGCCTTGGCGGCGCTGGCCCGCGCCTTGAGCATATCCTTCTTAGTTTTGGCCTCAGACAGCTTACTCTCCAGACCAATTAAGTTGCGCTTGAGCTGATCCACCGTGGCACTTTGGGAATCCAACTGGGTCTTAAGGGATACTGCCGTTTCTGCCTGGGTTTTCTTGCGTAGCAGGGCTTGCCGGGCCAATTCTTCATCACCCTTTTGGAGGGCTAGCTGGGCCCGCTGCTGC
>CAYUBC010000751.1:0-1584 GCA_964442885.1 uncultured bacterium
ATGCTCCGCATGATCGACCCGCTGCTTGATGCGGCGCAGGTTAGGCTTGAGGATGGCAGTGCCAACCTTGCCGCGTAGGCCCTGGGGCAGTTCTTCTCGCAAAATTTGCAGCACCGACTCGCCAACGGCTTCGGCGAACTTAAGCAAAACGTTGCCCACAAAGCCGTCGCACACCACCACATCAAACTGGCCAGACAAAATATCGCGCCCCTCGGCATTGCCCGCAAAGGGAATGTTGGGATTCTCCGTCAACAACTGGTGGGCCTGGAGGGATAGGTCATCGCCCTTGCTGGGTTCTTCACCAATATTGACCAACCCCACCTGCGGACGCTCAACCCCCAGCACATAGCGAGAGTAGATCGTCCCCATCATGGCGAACTGCTCCAGGTATCTGGGGCGGCAGTCTACATTGGCTCCCACGTCTAAAATCAAAACCGATTTGTTGGCAATTACCGTGGGGAACACAGCACCAATGGCGGGCCGGTCAATCCCCTTGAGGCGGCCCAACCGCAGAAGCGCGGAGGCCATGGCGGCTCCCGAATGCCCCGCCGACACCACCGCATCAGCACGCTTCTGTTTAACCAACTCCATGGCGACATTGATAGACGCCTGGGGCTTTTTGCGTAAGGCGCTCAGGGGCTCCTCATGCATTTCAATGGTGCCTTCAGCGGGTACCAGCTCAATGCCCTGGAGATGATCGGGGCTGGCCACCGTCGCCCGAATTTGAGTTTCATCCCCAACAAGGGCGACATCGACATCTAGCTCAGCCCGGGCTCGAATGGCCCCAGCTACAATTTCGCCAGGGGCATAGTCACCCCCCATTGCGTCAATGGCAATGCATGCTCGGTTGAGCGCCATCTGCTACATCTCAAAAACCTTAGGAAATTTTAGCAGACTACTCTTCCCCAGGTTCTACGATTCGTTGGAATAAGTAGCCAGTGCCACGGGCCGTCAAAATTAGTTCTGGGTTACTGGGGTCATCCTCTAGCTTAGCTCTCAAGCGGGAAATGTGGACGTCTACCACGCGGGTATCAACGTGGCGTTCTGGCGTGTAGCCCCACACTTCCTGCAAAATTTCCGACCGGGAGAAGGGCTCTCCAGAGCGGCTGACCAGCAGTTCCAGCAGGCTAAACTCCATGCCAGTCAGGCGGATGCGCTCGTCACCCTTGTAGACCTGGCGCTTGTTGGTGTCAATGCGGATGGTGTTGACGGAAATCACCCCAGAGCTGGGAATGCCCGACATACCGGTTTTATCCACCCGGCGCAGCACCGAGCGGATGCGAGCCTCAAGTTCTTTGGGCGAGAAGGGCTTGACCACATAATCGTCGGCACCCAGTTCCAGGCCAGTGATGCGATCGGCCACGTCGCCTAAAGCCGTGAGCATGATGATGGGAATGTCTGACTCTTTGCGCAGCTCCTGGCAGACGCCGTAGCCATCCAGCTTGGGCATCATGACATCCAGCACCACCAGGTCGGGGGCCGTAGAGCGGAAGGTTTCTAGGGCTTCTTCGCCATCGGCGGCGGTGACGACATCGTAGCCAATCATAGACAGGCGCGTTTCGAGGATGCGGCGAATGCTGGCCT
>CAYUBC010000752.1:0-1584 GCA_964442885.1 uncultured bacterium
GCTAGAGAATGTCGGCGTGATTCCGCTAATCCTAATTGAAGTCCAAAACGGTGAATACCTGGGTGAAGATGACATCGTGCGCTTCCAGGATGACTACGCCCGTGTGATCGCTGAATAAGCAGTCGAGCCAGGGGTGGTAGCGCCGGGATGCCTCTAAAACGGGCCCGAGGCCTCTACAGCCCTACCTATCTAGACTTCATCATCCCCTTCCTTAGGCCGTGCCTCTTTTATGCTAATGAGGTACGGTTTTTTAATTGTCAGCCAGCCATCGGGGCCCAGGCCCAACCCCAGCGTGATACCCTGGCCTTAGTCCACTTTTGATGGTTCACGCGACCATGATTCACCTTCGACCGGCTGCGGTTCAAGAGATCAAACGCCTGCTACGGAGGCAGGCTGAGCCGAGCCACCAGGTTTGTCTGCATCTTCAGGGCGGTGGGTGCCTGGAGTGGACCTATCAACTTCGCCCTGCAGGTGTTGCCTCCAAAGCAGAGGTGGTGGTGAACTGTGGAGAGCTAGAGGTGGTGGTGGCTAAGGCGCTGTTGCCCTACCTCCAGGGCCTGACTGTGGATTTCTCAGAAGATTTAATGGGGGGCGGCTTTCGCTTTATCAACCCCCAGGCCGTTCAGACCTGTGGCTGTGGTAACTCGTTCTCTCTAACGGCCAATGCCCCACCAGACGACTGCGAATCATCAGCTGCGCATCTTTCCCTGGCAAGCCCTGGCTAATCTCACAGCAGAGTAACCTTGGACTTTAGAGATAGCTACCAATTTGACGAAAGTGTTTTTTAGATGCTAAAATCGGCACTTGTGAAAACTTTGGAAGCATTTAGTTACCCATAGCCCTAGAGCCATCAATCTATGCCCACGATTCAGCAACTCATCCGGAGTGAGCGCCAAAAAACCGAGAAAAAGACTAAGTCTCCGGCCCTAAAAAGCTGTCCGCAGCGTCGCGGAGTATGCACCCGTGTCTACACCACTACTCCCAAAAAGCCTAACTCGGCACTGCGTAAGGTGGCGCGGGTACGTTTAACCTCTGGCTTTGAGGTGACAGCTTACATTCCCGGCATTGGGCATAACTTGCAGGAACACTCCGTGGTGATGATTCGGGGCGGACGGGTTAAGGACTTGCCGGGGGTGCGCTATCACATCATTCGCGGCACACTGGATACGGCTGGGGTGAAGGATCGTCGCCAAGGACGTTCTAAGTACGGTGCCAAACGGCCCAAGGCGTAGTTCAACGCCTAGTATGTACGATTCTCTTTAAGCAAGTTTTACAGTCTTCGGAAATCTGATTATGTCCCGTCGCACGACTATCCAGAAGCGCCCCATTCCCGCTGACCCGGTTTACAACAGTCGCCTTATCACCATGATGAGTCGCCGATTGATGACTAGCGGCAAGCGCTCTCTAGCAGACCGAATTGTTTACGACTCCTTTGCCATCATCAAGGAGCGCAGTGGCCAGGATCCCCTTGAGGTATTTGAGCGGGCCGTGCGCAATACCACCCCGCTGGTGGAAGTTAAAGCTCGTCGAGTGGGCGGTGCCACCTATCAGGTGCCGATGGAAGTTCGGCCTGAGCGCGGTGTG
>CAYUBC010000753.1:0-1583 GCA_964442885.1 uncultured bacterium
TCTCGGAGTAGGTGCCTTCTAAATAAACCGGCCCTAACACCCCTGGCGCACCGTGGCCCGGCCCGGCGACAAAGATCATATCCAGGTCGTACTTTTTAATCAGCCGGTTGCAGTGAATGTAGGTGAAGCTGAGGGCGGGAGAGGCACCCCAGTGACCCAGCAAACGATACTTAACGTGCTCTGGTTTAAGGGTTTCTTTGAGCAGGGGGTTGTCTAGCAGGTAAATCATGCCCACGGCCAGATAATTACAGGCTCGCCAGTAGGCATGCATTTTGCGGAGTTCTTCGTCAGTCAGCGGTTTAGTTTGGGGAGGTGTTGCTACTACCATAGGTATGCCAGATCAGGTTCAAGGAAATTCAACGGTATCGCACAGCCGCGTCTCAGAATGTGCCACAGATATCCTCAAGGTAGCCTTGTGGCAACGTTGACCAACACGGCACTTAAATGTGCGCCAATTCTAGTGGCCCTTGAAACCTACCAATCCACTTTTAAGGAAGGGTTAACGCAACCACAAGAGTTCCTGCTTTCTAGGGTTTGTCTACAAAGCTTAGTAAATTTGCTGTTTGCTGTCGTAGAACCCTAGCCTGGGCTTCAACCGCCATTGGGGCTAAGATCAATAAGCCCCCTCCCCCGCTCCTGCCTATGACGCCCTCTTCTGCCGTCCCCTTTAGCCCCGAAGACATTGCCGCTGAGGGCATCAAACCCGACGAGTACGAGGATATTGTCCGGCGTCTGGGTCGCCATCCTAACCGGGCGGAGCTGGGCATGTTTGGGGTGATGTGGTCAGAGCACTGCTGCTACAAAAACTCTCGCCCGCTATTAAGGCAGTTTCCCACCCAAGGACCGCGCGTGCTGGTAGGCCCAGGAGAAAATGCCGGGGTAATTGATGCTGGAGATGGTCTACGGGTTGCCTTTAAGATTGAGTCCCACAACCATCCCTCAGCGGTAGAGCCGTTTCAGGGAGCCGCTACCGGCGTCGGCGGCATTTTGCGAGATATCTTCACCATGGGCGCTCGCCCCATTGCGGTGCTGAACTCCCTGCGCTTTGGAGATTTAGCCGACAGCCGCACCCGTCGCCTCTGCCAGGGCGTGGTAGCGGGCATTGCCCACTACGGCAACTGCTTTGGGGTGCCAACGGTAGGCGGCGAAGTGTACTTTGATGCGGTTTATAACGGCAATCCCCTTGTCAATGCTATGGCTATTGGCATTCTGGAAACGCCAGACATTGTTAAATCTGGGGCGGCGGGCCTGGGCAACCCGGTGGTCTACGTGGGTTCCACCACCGGGCGCGACGGCATGGGGGGAGCCAGCTTTGCCAGCGCTGAACTGACCGATGACTCGGAGGCCGATCGCCCCGCTGTGCAGGTTGGTGATCCCTTTCTGGAAAAATCCCTGGTCGAGGCCTGTTTGGCCGCCTTCAAAACCCTCGCTCAGATTTTGCAGTGCAAACAAGCCCGACTGTTGGAGCTGCTGCACCTTGCGCCCAAAATAGTCGTCGTTGTCGGTGGCGAAGTGAAACAGTGCTCCTGCTTCTAGCCACCGATGATAATCGTTCATGCGTTGAACGTTCAAAAGGTCTTCTT
>CAYUBC010000754.1:0-1575 GCA_964442885.1 uncultured bacterium
CCCTAATTGAAGCCATCCGAGCGGCCCACCGCCGTGCTACCGAACTGGGGCAGCTATGACGTTCCCTCTACCGTTCCTGATTCCCTGTCACCTATGGATGAGCTAATTCGGCTATTAATTCAAATTCTGATTGCGATCGCCTGCGCCACCATCGCCACTATCCTCGTCCCTCGTCAAATTCCAGGTAAAGCCGTTGGCCTAGTGTTGATTGGCCTGGCCGGGGTATTCCTGGGCGAGTGGATAGCTAACCATCTGCTACGACAGTACAACCTCAACTTTCCCTGGCTCACCTGGTCGTTTCAGGATGTTCCCATCGTGCCCTCAGTGGTGGGATCGATGATTGTGCTGTATGTGGTCACGGCCTTTTTAAGCTGGGGCCGCTACGGTAATCGCTAGATCCGGCTGGATCGTGTGAATAGGCAGATCGATAGGTTGGATTTAAGCCTCAGAGGTTTGATTACTCAGGAGTTTAATTCAAGACTCAGAGTTGGGTGCAGTTTGCCCCAGCCGAGGCTCTGTACCGGCCAGCAGGCGCTCAATATTGCCACGGTGGCGCAGGATCACATAGGTTCCCCCCAGGGCTGCTAACAGCACGTAGGCCAGGGGTTGAGCCGTCACTACCATCAGCACCAGGGTAGCCGCCGCCGCCAGGATGGAACTGAGGGAGACAATCCGACTGAGAGCCAGGGTCAGCGCAAACACCCCCAAAGCCCCCAGCGCCACAGGCCAGGCCAGGGCTAGCAGCACTCCTAACCCAGTAGCTACCGATTTACCGCCCGTAAATCCCAGCCACACCGAGCGGCTATGGCCCAATAGCGCCATCAGAGCGGCCAGCATCTCTAACCAGGGCTGCCAGGTAGCCGTAAGCAAACCCTCGCCAAAGGTCGTGAGCAGTTCAGGAAACAACACTCTAACCAGGAGAACGGCCAGCGTTCCTTTCAGCAAATCCACTAAAAAAACCACCAGAGCTGGGCCTTTGCCCACCGTGCGCAAAACATTGGTGGCACCCGTACTGCCAGAACCATGCTGCCGAATGTCGATGCCCTTTAGCCCCTTAGCCACCAGATAGCCGGTGGGGATAGAACCCAGCAAGTAGGCTCCAACTAGCAGGCCCAGCATCCCTAAAACCACCATGCCCAACCCCTTTCAAGATACTTATCAGTAACAGTTTAGATTGAAGCCATTCCCTCCAGGATACCAGTGCCATTGGTGCCTATCGGGTGGGCCTACAGTCGGGGGTTAGCGTTAGCGCGATCGCTGGGCATCAAACGTTTAGAGGCCGAGCTTAGCAACCGTCTGCTGCGGCTGTAAACCTGGAAGGTATTAGGCTGAGCAGACACCAGGGTTCTGCCTGGAAGCCAGAGGCTAGCATGGCTACCGACCCAGAACCCCGGCTGTCTAACGCTCGCTAGCTACTCACCCCCCGGCGGCGCGTCATCAGGCTGATATAGCCGCCGCTGCGTCCGGCGTCTTCCACGGCTCGCAGAAACTCGTTGAAGCTGGGGGTGTTGGGCTGCACGGGCACCGGGGTTGACCACTCAATGCGGTCACAATAGCCCCGCGCGACCAGTTGGC
>CAYUBC010000755.1:0-1575 GCA_964442885.1 uncultured bacterium
GGGGTCGGGGGTGGCTCTACCGTTGGGGTCGGGGTCGGGGTTGGCACTTCGCTGAGGCTGACTTCCAGCTCAAAGTCACTCTCGGCGACTCCCTGCACGGGCCTGAGTTGGATAGTGTAGTTGCCGGTAGCCGGTAGGGTGCCCTGCCAGGTCTGTACCCGCTGGGCCGAGTCATCGACGGGTCTACCCTGGTCGTTCAGCACCGACAGCAGCACCCCCTCACCCCGAATGCGGGCCATTAACACCTGACCAGCCTCAGCCCGGAGTCGATAGTTAATGGTTTCGTTGCTGCGCAGCGAGCCCGTTACGGTTCTATCCTGGCCAGGGCCAATGCGCAGGTTCTGGTCAAACTCCACCGGGCGATCCGTGGGTGTGGCGGTGGGGGTTGGCGTGGGGGTCGGCGTGGGCGTGGGATTGGGGTCAATGGTGATTTCTGGTGTCGGCGTCGTTTCCTGGGCGGGGCGGTTCAGCAGGCTGACCAGAAACCATCCGCCCAGGCCAGCCAGCAGGGCCAGTATGCCGCCAATCAGGGCAATGGCCAGGGGGTTTTCCCAAATCGACTCCGGTTCCTCAGTCACGGGGGGCACCCGATTGACGGGGGTGTAGGGTGTTGGGGTGGCCACCTGGGTGGGCTGGTAGGGCCGTGCTACCGCCACGGTTTTAACCTGGGAGGGCGGTTCCGCCGGACGCCGGGGAGTGGATTGCAGTGACGTCGCTGCGCCCAGAGCCTGGGCCATTTCGCTGACCGACTGGTAGCGATCGCCGGGTCGATAGCTAATCGCCCGATTGAGCACCTGCGCCAGCCCTGGGCTGACATTGGCGTAGGGCTGCCAGTTCCAGGTCAGGTTGACATCATCGAACATCTCCTGGGGCTCTTTGCCGGTGAGCAGTACAATGGCCGTCACCGCCAGGGCATAGAGGTCGCTACTGGGATAGGCCCGCCCCGACTGAATTTGTTCGCTGGGGGCATAGCCCAGTTTGCCAACGGAGGTGGCGTGGGTCGGCGTCTCCGTCATCTGAATGCGGGTGAACACTTCCTTCACAACGCCAAAATCAATCAGCATGGGCATCTGATCGCTATGGCGCTGCATAACATTGTCCGGACTGATATCGCGATGGATGATGCCCTTGCCGTGGATGTGGGCCAGCACCGGCAGCATTTGCTGCAAAAACTGCCGCACCTCAGCCTCAGAGAAGGTCATGCCCTGGGCCTTGCGCTGGTTGAGCAAATCTCGATAGGTGGTGCCGTCAATATAGTCCTGCACCAGAAAAAGGCGCTGGTCTTGCTCAAAAATGGCCTGGAACTTGGGAATTTAAGGATGGCTGATGCCGTAGAGAATCGTCGCCTCGCGCTGAAAGAGCTGGAGCGATTTCTCCGACATGCCGTTTTCTTGCTGGGGCTCGAATTCTTTGATGGCGCAGCGCTCGTTGAAGCGGCCCAAATCCTCCGCCAGGTAGGTGCGGCCAAAGCCGCCGTAGCCCAGGGATTGCAGCACGCGGTAGCGGTTTTGAAGCGTTGTTCCAGGCGGAAGAGTGGATGGCATAGCTTGAGATCAGCGGCGGCGGATTAATTTT
>CAYUBC010000756.1:0-1562 GCA_964442885.1 uncultured bacterium
GCGTTTATTCAAGACGTAGCCGAAGCCGTGGGTCTTGGCGCAGTTAAGTATGCCGACCTGAGCCAGAACCGCACCAGCAACTACATCTTTAGCTTCGACAAAATGCTGGCCTTGCAGGGCAACACCGCTCCCTACATGCTCTATGCCTACGTGCGGGTGCAGGGCATCAGCCGCAAGGGTGGGATTGATTTTGAGCATCTCCCCGCCGAGGCCAGCATTCACCTGGAGGATGACACCGAATTTGCCCTGGCCCGCCACCTGCTGCAACTGGATGAGGTGCTCGGCGAAGTTGCCCAGGATCTTTACCCCAACCGTCTCTGTCAGTATTTGTTTGAACTCAGCCAAAAGTTCAATCAGTTCTACGATCGCTGCTCCGTTCTGCAAGCCGCCGAGCCTCAGCGCACCTCCCGCTTACTGCTCTGCGACCTGACTGCGAAGACCCTAAAACTGGGCCTATCGCTCCTGGGGATTCGGGTACTGGAGCGGATGTAGATAACAGAGAATCTACGATGAAACCGATTTTACCTTCCTCGGACAAGTCGCCAGCCCCCGACTCTGGAGCAACCGGCTCACTGTGGCAGTCATCCTGGTGGCGCTGGTTAATTTCGGCATTGAGTGGGACCGTTGAAACCGAGAAACAGCATTCGTTTGCAGACGGTGGTAGCATAGCAACGGTCTTTGCCCCACGTTTGTAATGGATTTAAAAGCCCACATTCGCGATATTCCTGACTTTCCTAAACCGGGCATTTTGTTTCGCGACATCACTCCGCTGCTGTCTAATCCGGCTAGTTTGCAATACAGCATAGACTTATTTGCTGAGCAGGTCGCCGACTACCAGCCCGACTACATCGCCGGTATTGAGTCGCGCGGGTTTATGTTTGGCATGCCCCTGGCCTACAAAATGGGGATTGGCTTTGCGCCGGTGCGTAAACCGGGTAAGCTGCCCGCTGCCGTGCATGCCGCCTCCTATGCCCTGGAATACGGCACCGACACCCTGGAACTCCACCAGGATGCCTTTCCGGTAGGCAGCCGAGTGCTGATTGTGGATGACTTGATTGCCACGGGCGGCACAGCTGCCGCTACCTACAACCTGGTGAAACAAACCGGCAGCACCGTTGTTGGCTTTGGGTTTGTAATTGAACTGGTGGCTTTAGAGGGTCGTCGTCAGCTTCCCTCGGTGCCGATTACGACGCTTTTGCAATATTGATGCAGTGCTGATGTCGGTGGGTAACTGGTGGGCGGCGGTTCACGGTATGAGGCACGAGCAGGATTCTAAGCCGCATGCCTGGTACAGGTTGCTATGGCATCACCCAAGTCAGGGAGGTCAGCCAATCGGCCAGACCGTTCAAAATCAACTGTACGCCAATCGCCATGACAAATAGCCCCAGTAACCGGCTCATGGCCTGAATGCCGCTGGCCCCCAGCACCTTTAGCAGCAGGTTAGAGGTGCGCAGGGCCAGAAAAATGGTGGCCCCAATCAACCCGATGGCTACGCCGCTAGCCAGCAAATTTTGAGCTGGTGATAGGGTTTGGGATTGCCCAGCCTGGGCAGCCAGCCCCAC
>CAYUBC010000757.1:0-1555 GCA_964442885.1 uncultured bacterium
TGACCTGTTTTCGGGTATTCCTAAATCACCCCTACCACAGCCTGAGTAGTTACGAGAATACAAGTAAAAAAATAACTTTATAGCGGTAGAAACTGGCTAAACTAAGCCCGGTTCACCGTTCTCAGCAGCCACAGCGTAGCGGCTAAGGACACAAAATGAGCCAGCAACGTGTTGATATTGGCCTGCACCACAAAGATATCGAAGGCTTCTACGTACTGGTTAATGTTACCTGGCACAAACACTGTGCCGCCCTGGGGTTGAGCCAGGGCCTTGGCCAGCAGCGACCCAATTAGCGCCTGACCACCCATGAGGGTAATCAGCATTCCGGCCATGCTAATGATGATGCCAATGCGCAGGGCTTGCAGAGCATCCTTGGGGCTGGGGCGCTTGCTGGCATCGCGGCTGCGCAACCGCCGACTAATCAGGGTGTAGCGAAAGGCCCAGAAGGCGCTGACGTAGACGGCCAAGAGCCCAACGGCGGCTAGGGTCAGCCCTACGCCCGCACCGGGATTGCCTCCTGGGCCAGAGCGGGCGGTTACATTCACCAGGGCAAACATCAGCACCAGGCTGGAGATAACGGCCAGCACCACCTGCGCCCAAAAGCTAATCCATCCGGCTAAACGGAAGGAACTGACAATGCGGCGCACGGCGGGTGGCAGGGTGTAATTGACTTCGCTGTTCATAATCCTAGATTTTAGACTATGGCCAGCTCCCTGGGTGGCGGGTTACAGGTTACGGGTTACAGGGCAGATGCCTTAAGGTGTTGCACCCTCAGTTCCCCAATTCTGAACTATAGATCTCTGAGCCAAAACGCTTTCTCCCTGATGCTACAGTGAATCAAACCCTCACCCAGACCGCTATGGCCTTTTCCATTGACGACGCCAAAACTCGCTTAGCCGATCTTTGTGCCACCTGGGGCGCACGGGTGGATTATCTGGCGATTCGGCTAGAGCAATCGGAGGGGACGGAAATTTTTCTCCGCGGTGGGGCGATTGAAACCCTCAGTGAGGGTATGGCGATTGGGGGGCATGTGCGGGCCTGCTATCGCGGCGGTTGGGGCTTTGCAAGCTTTAACGACTTGGAGGGGTTGGTCGCTCGTATCGAAGAAGCGGTGGCGGCGGCTCGGTTGGTGGGCGTTGATGAAACTCAGTTGGCCCCCATTGACCCCGTGCAGGTGAGCCAGCGCTTACCTCTCAGCGGCACCGACCCACGGGAGATTCCCTTAGCCCGTAAAAAGGCGCTCTGCAGCCACTATGCCGATTTGTTGCAGAGCATTGATGGGCGTGTTGCTACTACCTCTGTGCGCTACACAGATACCGCCCAACGGGTGCTGCTGGCCACGTCAGAAGGCACAGTCATCGATCAAGCCTGGTCGGATATGGAGATGCGCTTTGCGGCCACGGCCAGAGATGGTGACACGGTGCAAACGGGACGGGAAACTACCGGCTCTCGCAAAGCCTATGAGGATTTAGAAAATCTCGATGCCCAGGTGATGGACTCGGCCCGGCGGGCGGTGGCGGCGCTGGATTTACCTGCGGTGCGGGGAGCCGCCTAC
>CAYUBC010000758.1:0-1553 GCA_964442885.1 uncultured bacterium
TACTGGTGATTACTGCCGTCTTTATTTACACGCTGGTGGGCGGGCTAGAGGCGACTATTTTTACCGATGCCATCCAGTTTGCGGTAATTACACCGCTGCTGCTGCTGAGCTTTGGAATTGCTGTGGTGGCCCTGGGCGGCTGGGGCAATGCCATAGCCCCGGTTACTCAAACCGCGCCGGAGCTGTTGACTCTGACCCATGGCCCTGGCCTGAAATTTGGGGCAACGCTAGTCATTGCCGTCATTTCTGCTGAGATGTTTAACCAGACGAACTGGCAGCGGGTTTATGCCTGTAAGACAGACACGGTGGTGCGGCGGTCTTTCCTGGGGGCTTCCCTGATCATTTGGCCCATGCTGCTGTTGGCCGGGTGGCTGGGTATTCTCGCTATGCATTTTGGCTTCAACGACGACCGGGCGTTTTTCTCGTTGATTCAGGCGCTGAATTTGCCGGGATGGGTCAGTATTGCGGTGCTGGTGCTGGTGCTGGCCCTGGTGATGAGCAGTTTAGATTCGTTACTCAATGGCATTGCCAGTGTGTTTACCACAGACTTGCTGCGGTTCTTTCCTGAAAAATCTGCAAGCGGCATCCTGGGGCTGACCCGGATCCTGACGGTAGTTGTAGGTATTCCCGCTATTTTGATTGCGGCGCGGGGCTACAACGTGCTGTATCTGTTTTTGCTGGCCGACCTGGTCTGTGCAGGGGCGCTGTTTCCTGTGTTGTTTGGCCTATACTCGCGGCGGCTAACCGGCACAATGGCCGTTTGGAGTGCCGTGGTGGCCATCGCAATCGGGGCGCTATTCTTTCCCCGACCAGACTTTAGCGGCTGGAACGGGCTACCCATGGCCGGGGATTTACTGGTCAGCTTTGCGGCCCCCATTGTCGTTTCTATGGTAATTTGCCTGGGGTGGATTCAGCTCAGGGCTAACCAGGGCCAAACAGAAGCCTTCGACTTTGGTAAGCTTAGCCGCGATATCCGCGCCTATGGCGAGGCAGAGGCACGGCCCGCAAGCCGTTTGCCCGACAGATAGCCTCCTGTTGATGAACCAAGCCAACCGGGCGCTACTACGCTGTGGGTTACAAGATGTCGTCCTTGGCAAGGACGACAGGCGCATCTCCGGGCGCATCCACCGGGGCATCTAACGGCCAGAGTAGAAGGCCGTTAGTGACCTGGAAACCGAAGGCAGGCGGTCATCAAGCGCTCATTCAGCACCCAGCCCTACCCGCCCTACCCGGTCTTAAACTTAGATTAAATAGTGCCTTAGGCCACAAACCTGGACGACTCAATTTGATCTGATAGGGTATAGTCTCTCTCATTATCCGCCGTTCAAGGTTTAAGTGCCCATGGATATCCCGTCAACGACCGATGCTGCCGTGGCCATTGCCCTGGCTGGCGAACGTACTGGCACCAGCATTGACAGCATCAAGCGCGCCTTTTTGAACAATCTATTTTTTGTGCAGGGCAAGCCGGTTTCCCTGGCTACCCAGCGCGATTACTACATGGCGCTGGCCTACCTGGTGCGCGATCGCATGCTGCACCGCTGGCACACCACCGC
>CAYUBC010000759.1:0-1551 GCA_964442885.1 uncultured bacterium
TTGATAATTGGCCTGGGCAAATTTTCTTTTAAGTTTCCAAAATAGCCTGTGCCGCTCGCAAACCCGACAGGTAAGCCCCATGCACTGTGCCAAAATGCTGGCGATGGGTTGCTTCTCCGGCAAAAACTAATCTGCTCTCAATGGGTTGAGCCAGATGATCGCGCATTTGCTGTGTAGAACCAAGCGCGTTGAAGGAGTAGGAACCCACCGCAAAGGGATCAGCCACCCACCGAGTTAAGCGATAGTCCACTGGGTCTGGGATGGTTGAGCCGAAGAGGTGGCGCAGGGTGGCCATGGCACTGTCCACAATCGCCTGATCTGACCAGGCTTCTATCTGGCGGCCAAAGTCAGCGGCGTTAAAGCCCAGCAAAATAGGTTGCCCGGTGGGCTGTGCCAAACTTAGCCACTCGACCCATTGTCCGGGCTGGGGCGACATGTATTCCAGCCAGTCAAACTCTGTTGGCCAGAACGTGCTTGGAAACCGCAGATAGCATTTATTCAGCACCCCCATACCGAGGGCGGCAATGGCCCGCTGCATGGGGGCGGGTAGGGCCGGGGCAAAGGTGATGGTACCGGCTTTGAGTACGCCCAGGGGCACCGTGACAATGGCGAGATCGCCCCCATAGGAGCCTTGTTCGGTCGTGACCGTAACCTGATCAGCGGCTAAAGCAATTTCTCGTACCACCTGGCCTAGCTCCAGGGGAATGCCTTCTCCTAGCGAGTCAACAATGGTGCGGTAGCCATCTAGAAACAGCACATCCTCACCGGCAAAGGCGTCGGCATCATCGTACCAGTGGGTAGAAAGTTCCCCGGTGCTGCCTGCGTATTCCTGTTCTAGGGTGCCGTTTAGAATAAACTGCACCCACTGCCTGGCTTCAGGAGACAACTTAACCCAGCCCAACGCGGCTTCTACAGTCTCTTGGACGGAGCGGTCGGGGTCACGGCTTTGGGCCTCAGCCAGAGCTTGAAAAATGCGCTGCTGCCACTGCGCTTGCTGGCGCTGCTGGTCTGCCGTTAAGGGGCGTCCTGCGGCATCGTAAACCAGGGCGTTTTCGTAGCGAGTGATTGCGGTGCGGGCCTTAATCTGGGCGGCTATGTTAGTGATGGGGTTACCTGTGGTGCCGTGGATCCAGGAGGCACCCAAGTCTACTGGTGCCTCTGACCAGGCCGTATCCGTCCAAATCCGCCCGCCGATGCGATCTCTAGCTTCAAGTACTAGTACATCTTGCCCCCTGTCTAGCAGGGTACGGGCAGCGGCTAAACCGGCAATGCCAGCCCCAACAATTAACACTCGCTGCGGGGCAGACAGAGAGCGAGAATGCATGCAACCGTAGCCGAGTTGGGTCACCAGGCTGAGGGTGGCGATCGCCAACAAATTACGACGATTCATTTAATTCCTAATGCAAGTTGGGCGCATCGCGGTTGCGGATGCACCCTACACCTTGCCGTGTTGACCCTAAGCCGTTGGCTAGGACATGGCTTGAATAATGTAGTCAAAGTAAGGAGCCGCTTCAGCCGCGTCTTCATCGGACAGCAGGTTGAGGGAGGCCG
>CAYUBC010000760.1:0-1549 GCA_964442885.1 uncultured bacterium
GTTTCTCGCCGGGTTCAGGCCGTCGGGTTTGTCTGCCCCGCCCGCTTGCAGGCTGAGGGTGCCGGTGCCGCGCATCACGTCGAACTGCACCGGCAGCCCGCGCAGGGGTTCACCCGCCGGGTTCAATGCCACCACCACCAGGGCTTGGGTCAAATTGGCAATAGCTGGTCGATGCAGCTGAGTCCGTCGCGGTAGGATCCCTTCGATTACCCCCCGTTCTGGCCAGAGATCTGCAGCCACAGGGGGCAGGCTCACCTCCACCCAGTCCCCCACCATCACCTGTTGCCCAGTTTTTTTTAACTTGGCCCGACGGGTACAGAGAATCTCGGCTGGGTTCGATTTTTCATCAGGGGTGGGAAGGTCTGAATGGGAGTATGCAGCCACTAAAGCAGGATCAAGCCGTACTCGATAAAAATTGGCTTGTACCGCTCGTACCCAACCCTTGTAGGTGCTATTAGCGGAAACCTCACCCTCTGATGGAACAGGTGTTTGGCGGTTCATGCAGACTCAGGGGTACCTCGACGAACCCAGAGAATGTGATGCCCTTCTGGCGCTGCCTGTTGCTTCTCAATTTGATGCCCGGCCATCGCTAAGCTATTGGGCACCTGCTCTAGGGGTTCCCCAGCATCCAGCCAGAGTTCCAGTAGGTCTCCCGGAGCCATCCGTTCCAGCCGTAGCTTCGCCCGTACATAGTTCAACGGACAAGGGATCCCGCGTTGATCGAGAACAAGCTTGACTGCTGGGGAAGAGCCAGTGGAAAAACCGATCTCTGACGTCATTCCTCTTCACGCTCCCGGTTACCGGGCATTTGGGCAAACCCCCGCAGCAGCCCCCCCAAGAAACCATCCCGTTTGTTAATCCGTTCTCCGTGTAATTCCGCTAAGCGCATCAGCAGATCTCGCTCTTCCGCGCTAATGCGAGTCGGGATCTCCACCACAAGGGTGAGCTGGTGATCCCCACGGGCCACCGAGTTGCCAATACGAGGCACTCCCTTACCCTCTAGGGTCAGCACTGTACCCGGCTGGGATCCGGCGGGAATGGTCAGTTCCACTTCCTCCTCCAGGCCTGCCTTTGAGTCTACGGTGGGCACCGAGACTTTTGCCCCCAAAATGGCTTGCAAATAGCTCACATGAACTTCCGACAAAATGGTGAGACCATCCCGTTGGAAATCCGGATCTGCCTCCATGAACAAATAGACGTACAGATCCCCAGGCGGGCCACCGCGACGACCGGCATCCCCTTCTCCAGACACTCGCAAGCGGGTACCACTATCCACCCCTGCTGGGATATTAATGCGCAGTTTCTTGGTGGTTTGGGCTAAGCCTTCACCGTTGCAGTTGTAGCAGGCTTCCTCCACAACTTGGCCAGACCCGGAACAGGTGGGGCAAACGGACACTTGGGTAAAGCTCCCAAACGGAGTTCGAGTTGCCCGCCGCACTTGTCCACTTCCCCCACAGGTTGGACAGGTTTTCACGTCGGTACCCGGTTTTGCCCCACTGCCCCCACACACGGTACAAGTTTCCAGGTGGCTGATGCGAATTTGCTTTTC
>CAYUBC010000761.1:0-1545 GCA_964442885.1 uncultured bacterium
ATACCCCAGGCCACGTAGACTTCACCATTGAGGTGGAGCGCTCGATGAGGGTTCTGGACGGAGTGATTGCTGTGTTTTGCTCGGTTGGCGGGGTGCAGCCCCAGTCAGAAACGGTTTGGCGTCAGGCTAACCGTTACAATGTGCCGCGCATCGCCTTCGTCAACAAGATGGATCGCACCGGAGCTAATTTTTTTAAGGTCTACGAGCAACTTCGGGATCGTCTGGGAGCCAACGCTGTACCTGTTCAGGTGCCCATTGGAGCCGAGGGTGATTTCCGGGGTGTGGTTGACCTGGTTGCTATGCGGGCCCGCATTTATCACGATGACCTGGGTGAAAACATTGAAGATACGGAAATTCCAGCAGATATGCTGGATGTAGCTGAGGAGTATCGCACCAGATTGGTGGAGGCGATCGCTGAAACCGACGACGGTCTAATGGAGAAGTACTTCGAAGGGCAAGCCCTGACAGAGGCTGAAATTGTCTCGGCCCTGCGCCAGGGCACCATTAGCGGCAACCTAGTGCCCGTGCTCTGTGGCTCAGCCTTTAAGAACCGGGGCATTCAGCTCTTGCTAGATGCTGTGGTTGACTACCTGCCTGCCCCCATTGATGTGCCTGCTATTCAGGGCCTCTTGCCCAATGGAGAAACGGCTGAACGCGCCGCCAATGACGATGTTCCCCTGGCGGCCCTGGCGTTTAAGATCATGGCCGATCCCTATGGTCGTTTAACCTTTGTGCGGGTTTATTCCGGCGTCCTCAAAAAGGGCAGCTACATCTACAACGCCACCAAGGACAAAAAGGAGCGCATCTCCCGGTTAATTGTCCTCAAGGCGGACGACCGCATTGAGGTGGACGAATTACGGGCTGGGGATTTGGGCGCTGCTATTGGGCTTAAGGATACCTTCACGGGTGATACTATTTGCGATCCCGAACATCCGATTGTGCTGGAATCGCTGTTCGTGCCAGAGCCCGTTATTTCTGTGGCGGTTGAGCCGAAGACCAAGCAGGACATGGACAAGCTGTCTAAGGCTTTGCAATCCCTGTCAGAGGAAGATCCAACCTTCCGGGTCAGTACCGATCCCGAAACCAATCAGACCGTTATCGCTGGGATGGGAGAGCTGCATCTGGATATTCTCGTAGACCGCATGTTGCGAGAATTTAAAGTAGAAGCTAATATTGGTGCTCCCCAGGTAGCGTACCGGGAAACCATTCGCAAGCCTACCAAAGCAGACGGTCGGTTTATTCGCCAGAGCGGTGGCAAAGGCCAGTACGGCCATGTGGTGGTTGAGGTTGAGCCCGCTGAACCCGGCAGCGGATTTGAGTTTGTGTCTAAAATTGTAGGAGGCGTTATTCCGAAGGAATACATCCCTCCTGCAGAACAGGGCATGAAAGAAGCCTGCGAATCTGGTATTCTAGCTGGGTATCCCGTGATTGACTTGAAGGTTACCTTAACCGACGGCTCTTACCACGAGGTAGATTCTTCGGAAATGGCCTTTAAGATCGCAGGATCGATGGCGATGAAAGAAGCCGTTATGAAGGCATCTCCCG
>CAYUBC010000762.1:0-1544 GCA_964442885.1 uncultured bacterium
ACTTATCGCACATTTTGCGAACAGACGCACGGACTTTCATGCCCAACTCGCACTTCACTACAGAATTGCTATCCTAGCAAACTAATGGGCGAGTCGTCAAATCAGATTTTTGACCCAGTTTCTATTATGCCAACCCGGTCAAGCTTTGGCTCCATAGGCAGAGCTTGGTTTTTTAGCTGGCAAGAAACTAGCTGGCAAAACAAAGCCCGCTCCACAGCGGGCTTTGAGGTTAGCGGCAATGGAGAAAATGGCCAAGATCTCAAGTCGGAAGTCTACGCATCAGCGGCAATCCCTTTGATCTTAAAGAATTGATCCTAAAGAACTGCCCCTGCCACCTTTCTGCCTCTGCCCATGATGACTAAGCGCCTCGGTTGAGGGCCGCTTCTACCTGCTTGAGTTCTTGCTCTACGCGGGTCTTAAGTTTCTCGGGTATGGGCCGATTGGGGTAAGAGCTGTAGTGTCCGGCGATTGCATTCAGCGCCGTTCGCATGGTGGTGAAGGAGCTTAGGTTGGCCACTGACGCATCTCGACGATAGCGGGAAGCAAAGTCACTAATGATGACCTTAGCTTCTGCCTGGGCCTCGGCCTTGCCGGGGTCGTCATCGGGTAGGGAAATGGCGGTTCTCAGGCTGTCTACGAGCATCAGCGTGTCCTGGCGGTAGTCGCCAGTCAGCAGGCCACTGGTACCGGCACTACACCCCGTCAGGCCAATGACAGCCACGAGCAACAGCGCAAACAGGCGGGTAATTAAGGATTTCATAGGCTTCTTTCAAAGAGGTCAGGCCGAACGACCTAGATTAATGTCGGAGTAGCGTCATTCAGGTGTCCCTATTTTATATTGAGCCGGGTCGGTTACAGACTCCGGATGCCTTAGCGGATACCCTGGCCAAGGCGTCCATCCACCGATTTCCCCTGGCCGAGTCACGGAGTTGTTCCCCTAGCTAGGGGGAAAATCTAACCCGGGGGGAAAATAGGGTCAGGCAGGATAAATTCGCAAGCGCCGGTTAGGCTCTTCTCCGCAACTGAGGGACTTGAGCCGATAGTGTTCGGCTAGCTCATGCTGCATTTTGCGAATTCGGGCTGAGCGGGGCAGCAACTCTACGGGTTGACCCTTGGGAATGACAATTTGTTCTACCGCCAGCCGGGCTTCTTCCAGCGCTTCTATCTCATCGTCGCCGCCGCTCTGACTAAACAGTTCCAGGTTGATAGTAGCGGGATTGTCGTCCAGGTCTAGCAAACGCTGCAGGGCGCGGGTAATTTGTGGAATGCTGTTGGACTTAACCAGATGTACGGGCACATGCCGTCCCTGGGCCATGTGCCGTAGCTTAGACTGAGCCTTGCCGTGGGAGCGTAGGGCCAGCACCGCATCGGCGCTATCCAAATCCTTGGTGACAGCCACTGGCATATTCAGGGTTTGAATAATGTGCTCTAAATGGTGGCGACTAATGCCGTAGGGATACAGCTTCAGTACGTCCTCCCCATTTGGCCCAATCGTCTCCAAATCCTCCGTCGCATTGAGGAGATCCATAAACCTTGAGGTGGCT
>CAYUBC010000763.1:0-1539 GCA_964442885.1 uncultured bacterium
GGCTGTTGAGGAAACCGGACGCAGCGGCGGCTACATCAGCCTAATGACGCGCCGCCGGGGGGTGAGTAGTGAGCTGTAGGTGGCAATAGGCCATAGAGCGCCAAAGCCCGGCTTCTGGGCGGGGGCAAGGCCAATCCTTTAACCCTCAAACAGAAGTCCGGGTTCTTCCAGTAAGTTTCGATATTTTCGTGAGCCGTTCCTGATTTTCGTTGTTACACTCACAGACGACACACCGAGTTTTGTGAAGCCTGTCCATGGTGGAGCACCGCCGCTACCGTTCACTCCCCTTAAAACGTAAACGCAATCAGCGGCGCTTTACCCGCCTATCGGCTTTGTTGATGGCTTCGCTGCTTGGCAGCAGTTTGCTGTTAGCGGCTTTTCGCAGCGTTAGCGGTCATTGGCGCAATCCTGAAGTCATGGCTCAGCGTCCGGTGGGGCAGGTGATCAACCGGGCCGAGGTGGCAACGGGCATTCGCCAGATTCAGACGGCCAACAACCGGCCTATTCTCAACCCGCTACCCCTGGCTGAAGAAGTCTGGAATTGTGAGGTAGTGGTCATCGGCGGCACCCTGGGGGGGGTAGCGGCGGCCTCCCATGCGATGCGAACCGGCGCAACCACCTGCGTTATGGAACTCACGCCGTGGCTGGGTGGGCAAATCAGCTCCCAGGGCGTATCGGCCATTGATGAGTCGCGGGCGATGCGCTGGCAACAAAATTTTTCGCCTAGTTGGGAGACGTTTAAGACCTCCATTCGTCGCCAACCGGTGTACCTGCCCGACTGGACTGGGTTACCCGAGCAGCTTCCCGTTTATCGCACCAATAGTTGCTGGGTGGGGCAACTGTGTTTTACCCCCAAAGCGGGAGCAACGACCTCGGAAATGTGGCTGCGAGAAGCGGCTCAGGCTGCTCCCAATAGCCGCTGGGCCACCTCTACCGCGTTTAAGGGAGCCGCCTTTGATGCTACAGGGCGCACTATCACCGCCGTCTACGGGGTGCGGCGGATTCCCCGCGATCCTAACTACGTGCCCACTGGGCGACTGTCTGAGGAATTAGAGGAGTGGTATAGCTGGTCGGATAGCGATCGCTACAACAAAATCCCCATTCGCCTGCAACCGCCGCCGGGTGGTCGCATGATTGTCATAGACGCCACCGACACTGGGGAACTGGTGGGCTGGGCCAACTTGCCCCACCGGCTGGGGTCAGACTCCCAGGCCTTTACCGGCGAGGTCAATGCCCCCCCCCGAGATAACCCCGACTGCACCCAGGCCTACACTTATCCCTTCGTGCTGGCTACCCTCAACGACAAGGGCGAAAGCTTGCGGGAACTGCAAAAGATTGAACCCGCCTTTACCCGTGACGAGCACCGGGGCGAGTTTGACCTGGAGGGGTTTCCATTTTTCAATACAGGCAGCGTGTTTAACTACCGCCGCATTGTTAGCCAGGTGCCTGGAGACTCAAACGTCAACACCACCCGCCCTGGGGAGATGACCCTGATCAACTGGAACAAGGGCAACGACTGGCACTTTATGGACCCGCCCC
>CAYUBC010000764.1:0-1526 GCA_964442885.1 uncultured bacterium
GATGAGGGAAAAGCCGGAACAGCAAGGGTTTCAAGACTTATGTGTACACGGCAGCTCCCCTCAGGAGAGGGAACCGGAAGAACGGATCGGCTCCCCTCGCCCTCTGGGAGAGGGGTTGGGGGTGAGGGCATACAACCTTCACGTTAGCTTTTGATAGACCCGTAAGGTTTTCTGCGCCAGGGTGGGCCAACTGTAGCGTCGCTGCACTTTTTGGTAGCCCGCTTGCCCCAGGGCAGCGGCTTGGTCGGGATGGTTGAGCAGGTGGAGGATGCGATCGCCAATTTCCCCCGCCGACTGTTGGACTAGGTAGCCATCCTGCCCATCGCTCACCACCTCGCTCACGGCGGGAATGGGGCAGCCAATCACGGGTTTCTTAAAGCTCCAGGCTTCGGTATAGACGCCGCCAAAGCTTTCCTGGCTGGAGGGCACGCAGAGCAGGTCACAGGCGGCCAGGGCGTCGGTTTTCTCTTGCAGGGAGACGGCCCCCAGGCGGTGAATGCGGGGATCGGCCAGCTCGGCAAAGACCGCTTCGGAGCCTTTGACCGGCGGGCCAATGAAGACAAACTGGGCATCGGGATGCTGCACCCACACGGCAGGGGCCGCTTCCAGCACCTGGCGATAGCCTTTGTAGGGGTAGTGCTGGCCTAAGAACAACACGACTGGCCCGCTCAGGCGATGGGCCTCACGAAAGGCGGCGGGGTTGGCCTGGGGCGCTAGCACCGGGCCGTGGCCGGTTACATGGAGGCGCTCTGCGGCAACGCCTAAACTAGCTAGAATCTTGGCTTCTGCTTGAGTGAGGGCAATCACAGCGTCGGCCTGGCGGTAAAGCTTGAGATATTCCCGATAGCGCCAGCCCACCCAGCGAGGATGGTGAACAGGCGTGAACACAAAGGGAATGCGGCGCTGGTGAGCAACCTGGAGCGAGGCGTAGGTTAACCCTTCGCGGCCAATGCGGACGTTGTGGATGAGGTCGCTATCCTGGGCCAGGGTGCGGATGGGCTGGGCGATTACCTGGGCGATGGGGGGTAAAGCCCGGGCCATGAGGGGATAATACAACGGCACCCAGGGAGCCAGGCGGAGTTTGTCGGCCCAGCTGAGGCCGAGGCGATGAACGGGAATGCCATCGATAGTGTATTCGTGGGGTTGGGAATGGGCGTTGAGGGTGGTGCCCAGGAGCCAGTCGGTGCGGTTGTGGTTCCAAAAGGTGGCGACCTGAATGGCATGGGCGGCCTGGAGTTGCTGGGCGAGAAGATGCTGGTGGAGCTGGGCACCGCCAATGTAAGGGGGGTAGGCCGTGAGGGTGTAGAGGAGGTTCATGGCTGAAGGGTCGTGCCCGAACTTAAGGAACGTCTAGTCAAAAATCTAGTCATGCCCTGCCATCGCCCCTTAGCATTTTCAGGATCTTTGAGGAGAAGCGACAGGATTTTAAGAATCAAATATAAAAAATAAAGAGAAAAGCCTAAAAACATAGCGTATCGCCAGAGGAATAGCAAACGCCCAAAGGTATAGTGATAAAACATAAACCG
>CAYUBC010000765.1:0-1526 GCA_964442885.1 uncultured bacterium
TTCGGTCAGGGTGGTGTAGCCGCGAATATCTGAAAACAGAACGGTGACATCCTTGCGCTCCCCCTTCATGAGGGAGTCATCCCGCAGATCCATCACCCGCTCGGCCACGCTGGGGGTCATGTAGCGGTAGAGGGTGCTCTTCATCCGCTTTTCCTGGCTGATGTCTTCCAGCACGATTAGCCCCCCTAAGACCTGGCCTTCCGGGTTTGTTAAGGGGTTTACGGTGAGATTCAGGCTGCGTTCCAGCCATTGCACCTGGGTTTTAGGCACAGTATCCGCCTTGGGATCGCCCCACAGGCGGTAGAGGTCGGGGTCGTGGTGATCGGGCAGGGCGAGGGTTTCGCCTACGGCCTCTGCGTCTAATTGGCCCACCCAGGATGCGGCTTTTAGGGTTTGTTCGGGGACGTAGTGTCTGGCCCCTTGCTTGAGGCTGTCTTCCAGGCGCAGGCGCAGGTTTTCAATGGGAATGACCTCCCACACCAGACGCTGAAGTAGCGCCACCTGCCAGCGATCCCGCACCCTTCGACTGGGATCTCCATCCACCGGGCAGCCCAGCATAGTCAGGGCGGCATCGTTGATGGTTACAATCCGTCCGGCTAGGTCTGTGGAAATCACCGCATTCGAGAGACTTTGCAGAATATCTTTCTGATACTGCTTTTCGACCAGCACGTTTTCAAACAGTTTGGCATTCTCCAGGGCTACCCCAGCTTGAATGTTGAAGGCCCGCATAAAGGCTTCGTCGGAACTAGTGAAGGTGCCCTGGGCCTTGTTGATTAATTGCGTTACGGCAATCAATTTGCCTGCTGAGTTAAACACCGGCATGCAGAGAATATTACGGGTGTGGTAGCCGGTGCGCTTATCGGCATCGGGGTTGAACCGGGGATCGTCATAGGCGTCGGGAATATTGAGACATTCGCCCGTGGTGGCCACATGGCCCACAATGCCACTGTGGTTGGGGATCCGCAGTTCCACCAGCGATCGCCCATCCCCCGACTTCACCTTTGACCAGAGCTCGCCGCTTTTTTCATCCATCAACCAGAGGGTGCTGCGATCGGCCTGCATCAGCAGCCTCGCTTCTTCCATTACCGACTGCAAGGTTTTTTCCAGATCCAAACTCTGCTCCAGGGAGGAAATCGCCTTTAGCAGCGCCGACACCCCTTTTTGATTGCGGGCGGCAATGTAGAAGGAATTACAGCTTTCGAGAATTACCCCCAAGGACTCGGCAAACTCCTTAAAGTGGCGTTCATCCTCGGCGTTAAAGGGTACCTGGTTCAGCTTGTTGAGCAGTTGCACCACCGCCACAATGTTGTCGGTCTTTTTGCTGAGCACCGGCATGCAGAGAATGTTGCGGGTGTGGTAGCCAGTTTTTTGATCGTAGGTGCGGTCAAAGCGGTCGTCCGCGTAGGCATCGGGGATGTTGAGCGGCATCACATGGGTGGCTACATACCCGGAAATGCCTTTGTTCATAGGCACGCGAATTTCCAGCGGTCGCTCCCCATCGGCCTGGGCTATTTTTGACCACAGCT
>CAYUBC010000766.1:0-494 GCA_964442885.1 uncultured bacterium
GGGGGAAGGGGGGAGGGGGAAGGGGGAAGGGGGAAGAGGGGGAGAGTTAGGAGCCAGAATTCAAAATTCAGAATTCAAAATTCAGAATTCAAAACTCAAAACTCAACCCTTCCCCCATCCCTACTCTTCGCCGGTCTTAAACGTGCCGACAGTGGCCTGGAGCGATTTCGCGACATCCACGGTTTCCCGCAGGGCGGTGGAAATTTGCCGGGAGGATTGGGAAGTGCGTTTCGATTCCTGGGCGATGGCTTGCATCAGGTGGGTGATGCTGGCGGAGGTCTCTACCTGGGAAACGGTGGCCTTGGAGATGGACTGCACCAGCTGGTCGATCTGCTGGGAGACTTCTAGAATGCGACCCAGGTTTTGCTTGGCGTCTTCCACCAGGCGGGTGCCGGTAACGACCTCGCTGGTGCTTTGCTCCATGGCGTCTACCACCTCAGAGGTTTCGCGCTGAATGGTTTCGACAATGCGCTCAATTTCCTTGGTCGCTTCGG
>CAYUBC010000766.1:504-1517 GCA_964442885.1 uncultured bacterium
ACCTCTTCAGCGACCACCGCAAAGCCCTGGCCTTCTTCCCCAGCCCGGGCCGCTTCGATACCGGCGTTGATGGCCAGCAGGTTAGTCTGCATGGCAATCTGGTTAATTAGCGATACCGCCTTGGAAATCTGCTGGGACGATTCGCCCAGGCGCTTCACCTTTTTAGAGGTTTCGCCGATGATTTCCCGCAGGCCAAGGATGTTCTGCACGGTTAAGTCCATCGCCTGGCCGCTGGTGGCCGCTGTGGCCGAGGCGGTGTTGGCTACGGCAGCGGCTTGCTGGGCATTTGCCGCCACCTGCTGAATCGACGCGGTCATCTGCTCCACCGAGGCCAGGGTTTGGGTTACCTCATCGGCCTGGCGCAGGGCTTCATCGGCCAGGGATTGGATGGCTCCTTCGTTATCCCCCAGGGCGGCGTTGACTTGTGCTGTGGAACGCTTTACCTGGGTGACAATCTGGCGCAGGCTTTCCACGATGGAGTTAAAGAAGTCGGCCACGGTGCCAATTTCTCCGGCGGTGACATCGGCCCGTACCGTTAGGTCGCCGCTGGAGGCTCCTTCTACTTCGGTCAGCAGAGTAACCAGTTGCATTTGCAAGGCTTCTTGCTGCCGTCGGCTTTCTTCAGAAAGGGTCTGGGCCTGGGCATAGAGCTGGGCCTGCTCCAGGGCAAAGCCCAGTTGGATAGCGACCTGGCGTAAAAAGTTGATGTCCAGAGGGCTCCACTGGCGGGGGCGATCGCACTGGTGCACAATCAGCAGACCCATCAACTGCTCATTGATGATAATGGGAGCCACCAGGTTCGCTTTCACCTGGTACTGCTCTAGCTGTTTGAGGTGGCACTCGGTGAGGCCCGCTTCCTGGATGTTGGCGACGGCCTGCACTCGGCCCTGCTTGTACTGCTCAACGTACTTGTCTTTAAAGCAGGGGTCGTAGAGGTCATTGCCCAGGGCCGCCGACCAGCCCTGAGCCACGGATTCGGCTACGAAGGTGCCTTTCCAGGTGGCGTCAAACTG
>CAYUBC010000767.1:0-1511 GCA_964442885.1 uncultured bacterium
CGCCACCCTGGTGGGGGAAGATCTGCAAATTATCGCCAGTGCCAATGCCAATCGCCGGGGCCAGAAGTTTGACCCCCAAGGCCTGGTTGGCACCGTGCTGCAAAACCCCCGCCAGATTAAAACCAGCGCCATTGTGAGCTGGGAGGAACTGCAAAACGAAGCCCCGCCCCTGCCGGAGGGCTTCTCTGAGCAAGACGCGCTGATTCGCTATACCGTTACCCCGGTTAAGGATTCTAACTCTGGCGAGGTAGTTGGGGCACTGGTGTCCGGTGACATTGTTAACGGCAAGGATGTGATTCCTCGCGGGGCCATGACCCCCTTTCTGAACGGCTACAGCGGCATTTATCAACGCCAGGAGGACGGCAGCTTTGGCCTGACTACCTCGCTCTACGCCGGAGATAACGCTGATCTAGAAGCGGCGGATTTTAACCTCAACCTTGATGACCCAACCGTACTGCAGCGAGCGGCGGCCAACCCTGGCCAAACGGTGACTCGCCGCGATCCCATCAATGGCACAACCTACACTCTGGCCGCTAAGACGATTCAAGACTTTCAGGGGCAGCCGGTGGCGGTGCTGGTGCGGGGCACCTCGGAGACCACCCTCAACCAAGCCATCCGCCGGAGCTTGCAAATTCAGTTGCTCATTGCTCTGCTGGCCTTGGCGGCGGATGTGGTGCTGGCCCGCCTTTTGGGGCGCTCCATCCTCCGACCGCTGGGCAACTTGCAGGTCGCTACCCAGCGCTTTGCCCAGGGTGATCGCACCGCCCGCGCTGATATCTTTGCCACCGACGAAGTGGGGCAGGTGGCCCACACCTTTAACCAACTAGCAGACAGCATTGTCAGGTCTGAGCAGCAGTTTCAGCAGCAAACCCAGCAAGAGAAACTCAATGCCACCCGGTCTAACCTGCTAGCCGATCTCAGTAGCCGCATTCGGCAAACCTTAAACGAACAGACGATTCTGAGTACTTCCGTCGATGGTTTGCGGGATGTGCTGGGGGTAGATCGGGTATTAATCTACCGTTTCCGGCCCGACTACAGCGGCGGCGAAATTACCGCCGAGTCGGTGGGTCGGGGCTGGAAGCGGGCGATGGGGCAAACCATCAACGACCCGCTTACCCCAGAAGCACTGGATCGTTACCTGGCTGGTCGGGTCACCTGGATGGAAAATCGCCAGCAAGCTGAGCTGACCCATTGCCACTGCCAAATTCTGGAGCGGCTGGAGGTGCAGGCTAATCTGGTGGCTCCGCTGCTTGCGGACGATCAGTTAATCGGCCTGATTTGCGCCCACCAGTGCGACGGCCCCCGCACCTGGAGTTCGATGGAAATTGACCTGATGCAGCAAATTTCCCAGCAAATTGGCGATGCCCTGAGCCAGGCACGGTTGTTGCAGGAGCAGGAACTGACTACTACCCGTGAGCGCCAGATGAACGAACTGACCTCTCGCCTGCGCGAAAGTTTGGAGGAAACTCGAATTTACCGCGCCGCTGTTACCGAAACCCGGCGCATTCTGG
>CAYUBC010000768.1:0-1504 GCA_964442885.1 uncultured bacterium
GTAGATGCCATTGAGACGGGTGACTTCGGTATCCAGGGCGGCCACCAGGGTGGGCCAGTGGAAGTGGCGATCGCCCACTGTCCAGCCGTAGCCTGCGGCGGCCTCAAACTGGCTGGGGAAGTGGGAGGCGTAGACCATCAGCTTTTTGGGTACGCAGCCCCGGTTCACGCAGGTGCCGCCCAGCCGCCCAGCCTCGGCCAGGCCCACCTTCGCGCCATGCTCTGCGGCTCGCCGAGCGGCGGCAATGCCACCAGAACCGCCACCAATTACGAATAAGTCAAAGTTGTTGGCCATAAGTCTTCCCCATGCTGTATGTCTAGTCTATCGAGGCAGGTCAGAAGCGCACGATTAATTAGGCAGAATTCATTAGGCAGAATTCATTAAGCGGAATTAATTAGGCACGATTTCCGTGACCACCGGGCCGCCATCCACCACAAAGGTTTGGTCGTTAAGGCGACCTACTCCCCGGTTGCCGTTCAGGTTAATGGCCGGGTTGGCCTGGCGATAGTTGACGCCACCCTCGGCCAGCAGGGTTTGGTCAGGTACGTTCCAAATCAGGCGGTCGGTGGTGAGTTGCGACTGGTTTTGCTCGCCCACTGCCACTACTTCCTGGTTCATGGTCACCACCTGGTCGGCCAGGTTCATGCGGCCCTGGCGAGCCGTCACCCGCAGTTTTGCCGTGGGGTGTACCACCGTCAGCGGCTGGTTAACGTTGACCACCTGCTCGGCCACTCGCCATTCCATTACCTCGCTGGCCAGGTTGAGGGGCAGTTCCAGCATTTGCATGGCCACCGACCCCTGGAGCGTGGCCACCTGCTCGGCCAGATCAACCCGGCCCTGCTTGCCCACCACCACATCGGAGATGGCGTTGGCCTTAAATTGCTCAATGCGAATGGCCTGGGGGCTGTCAATCCGCTCTTCGGCCCAGAACCAGAGCAGTTTTTCGGCCTGGAGCTTCAGCCAGGGCTCGGCCTGGGGATCGCTCACCACGGTATTGGCAATTACGTTGCCCTCTAGCTCCATGCGGTTCTCGCGGTTGTAGACGCGGGCTTCGTCGGCCACAGCCCGCAGTTGAGGATGGCTGCCGGTGATGTTTTTGCGCATAATTAGCACATTCTCCTGGGGCCGCCACTCCAGTTCCTCCCCGCGCAAGACGGAGCCATTTTTGATCCCCGTGGCCACAATGTTGCCGCGTAGGAAAATGGCGTTGCCGTTTTCCTGAATTTCCCCGGTATCGGCGGTGACGTTGTAGATCACCTCACCATCCTGAAACAGTTCGCTGTCGGGACGCCTGATCAGGGCTACCCGGCGATCGGGGCTGTAGGTGACTTCTTCGGCCTCAACCCGCCACAGCAGCACGCCGTCTTTATCCGGTTGCTCCAGGGTGACATCGCGCAGGGTAAGCCCCGGTTCCAGCTCATCCGTCGCCTCATCGGTAGACCGCGGCCCAACGCCGGGGCCAAGGGGCCACAGGCTGTAGAGGCCAATGCCCAGCAGGGCCGTG
>CAYUBC010000769.1:0-1503 GCA_964442885.1 uncultured bacterium
CGTAGACCTGGCCGCCGCCCCCCGTCGCCAGCACCGTGGCCTGGGCCAAAAGCCAGCACAGGGCGTTGGTGTGGGAAACTAACACGCCTCGACAGCGTCCCTTCTCAATTAACAGATCCAGAGCAAAGGCCGATTCGTAGACGGTGATATTGGAGCGTTTTAGTACAGCCTCGGCCAAAATTGACACGATCGCCCGCCCGGTGGTGTCGGCAGCGTGCAGTACCCGTCGCCGGGAGTGGGCCGCTTCTAGAGTCATGGCCAGGGTTCCGGCGTGGCGGTCAAAGGCGACCCCTAAATCGACCAGGCGGTGGATGCAGGCGGCGGCCTGAGTGACTAGGTGTTCTACCGCAGCGCGATCGCACAGTCCCGCCCCGGCCCGTAGCGTGTCTTCGACATGCAGGGTGGCTGAGTCATCAGCCCCCAGGGCTGCCGCAATACCGCCTTGGGCCCAATCGCTGGCCGACAGCGAGAGGTTGTCTTTGGTGATGAGCCCAACCCGCCACTGAGTTGGGATAGACAGGGCCGCGTAAAGGCCCGCCGCACCGCCGCCAACTACCAGCACATCAAAGTGGCTACAGTGGCTTGCTGCCGCTGGGTGAAGATTGAACTGGGTCAAGTCACACTCCTAAAAACCGTAGGGGCGAACCAACGTCCGCCCCTACACCGTGGGGGATATTCAAACCAGCGAAATGGTTATTTATAAACCCCGTTGTTGAAGCGATCGGCCCCTTCTACCAGAGCAGGATCGGGCACTGTCGCCGCGAAGTTATCCAGGTTAGCTCGCAGCAGGTTAACCTGCTGCTCTGTCAGTCCGGGAATGTCCAGCACCTCGTCAACGCTTTCGTAGGGAGCATTGAGCAGAATTTTACGAGCCAGGGTTGGGTAAAGCCCTGGATACTTACGGAAGTTTTGCACATTGGCATTGTTGAGGTCGAGCTTAGCCCCATACTCGGTACCCAGCTTGGCATCTACGGCGTTGCCCCCAGGCCGTTCTACCATCAGCGTTAGTGATGGGTTGAGGCTGTCGTTCCAAGCTGCTGCCCAAGCCGGTTGAGCCCCGCCAAAGCCGCCCAACCAACCAACCAGCACTCCAATTGCGATGAGCAGGCCAACCAGTCGTTTCATGTCCCCTATTCCTCTCCTACTAAGTTCAAAACTTAAACACAGCGTTTCTATGAGCCTACCATTTTCCACTGCCCTTGATGTAAGCCATTGCCCAAGGGAAAAACTTGCCCCTGGCGAGGGCGATAGTCGCCGCTAAACTTAGGCATTGCAGCCAAACTTGGGCATACGCTAACCAACCTCAGGGGATGAGGGCCAGCAGGGGACTTTGTGATCTACTGAGCCTGCTCGATTACTTGCACTACTAGCTGGTAGCCGTCCATCAGCGACATCCCGACAAGCTGATTGACTGACAAAATCTGCGAAACGTTTGCAGTTACATAGTTTCAGTAGATCACAAACACGCTCTTTTGCTGTGATCCAGCCCTCACCCTAAATCCC